>JBBSAF010000340.1:0-3176 GCA_038252525.1 Tepidisphaerales bacterium | reverse complement strand
GGTGCGAGTTGCGAGTTGCGGGTTGTGGGTTGTGAGTTGCGAGTGGGGAGGGGATGCGGGTTGACTCCTTGGCCCCGTCCGCCTACCGCCTACCGCCAACCGGCAGAGTTGCGAGTTGTGAGTTGTGAGTGAAGAGGGGATGCGGTTTTCGTCCGCTCCGCCTACCTTCCCTCCGCCTACCGCTTTCGTCCCCTCCGCCTACCGCCTACTTCCCTCCGCCTACCGTTCCCGGCTGCTTGCGTTGCGGCGATGGCGGGATATTCGGCAAAATCCCTCCAGATTACGGCAGTATTACCCCTCTGCGGGGTGGTGGTGAAATTGCCCGAAATTAAAAAGGGATTTTTCTGGACATATGCCGCTCGTCCCATAAACTATGGGCCTTTGACGCAGCGCCGGGGGGAGGCTCGATGCGGGAGCCGACCGGGATTGCGTCCGGCCCATCATGATAGGTTGGGGGGTCGTGGAATCGGCTTTTGTCGCCGTTGACATGCCATTTTACGGTCCGTTGATCAGTCGGGGATGGGCGGGAGAGGGCGAAATGTTTGATTCGGGAGTGATGCGCGGCGTCGGGACGTCCATTGACGCCGCCGGCGGGGTCGGGGAAGCCATCGAACATCGGTTGGTCGGTCGTTCGCCGGCGATCGAGGCGGTCAAGGCGATCGCCGCGACCGTCGCGCATCGGCGGTCGACGGTGCTCCTGCAGGGCGAGACCGGCGCCGGCAAGGAGGTCATCGCCCGTCACATCCACCGCTGCAGCCCTCGGATCGATGAGCCATTCGTGGCGGTCGATTGCTCGGCCCTGCCGGACACGCTGTTCGAGAGCCAGATGTTCGGCCACGTGCGCGGGGCGTTCACGGGGGCGTTGCGCGACACGCTGGGGTTCATCCGGGCGGCCGATGGGGGAACGCTGTTCCTCGATGAAATCGGCGAGTTGACGCTGGCGATGCAGGCGAAGTTGTTGCGGGTGTTGCAGGAGCGCAGCGTGATCCCGGTGGGGGCCAGCACCGCAATCAAGGTCGATGTGCGGCTGGTGTGCGCCACCAATCGCAATCTGACGGACATGGTGCGCGAGGGGACGTTCCGACAGGATTTGTATTATCGGCTGGGGGTGGTGGTGCTCCAGATCCCGCCGCTGCGCGAGCGCCGCGAGGACATCCTCATGCTGTGCCGGCATTTTTTGGGGATGCAGGCCAATCTCTATGGCGAAATGCCCCGGCACTTGGCCGCCGACGCCCAAGCCGCCTTGGTGCGGTTCGATTGGCCGGGCAATGTCCGCGAGTTGGCCAATGCCATGGAACATGCCCATGTGCTGGCTGGCGGCGACGAGATCGCCTTGGCCGACCTGCCCGAGCGTCTGCGCCGGCCGATGGCGGGCGGCGGGGCGGTGGAGGGGGGGCTGCTGATGGTGGATGTCGAGCGCCGGGCGATCTCCGATGCCCTGCGTCGCACCAAAGGCAACAAAACCGCCGCCGGTCGGATGCTGGGGATGGCGGTGCAGCGAATGCGTCGGCGGATGACGGCGCTGGGCATCGAGGGGTAGGCCGGGGGGGGTCGGGCGTGCCGGGGGATTTCATTCGGCCGGATTCACCGGTCGCGATTCTTGGGTTCCCATCTCAATGCATGATAAGGCGAGGGCGCGGTGCCTTCGTTGTCATGCACACGTCTGTTGCGCGCCCGGATTCGTGGGGCTCAGCCGCGCCCGGCTGAGTGAATGGCATGTCTCGTGGCAGGCGCTTTTTTCCCGACGATTTCTGTAGCTCAGCCGCCCCGGCTGAGGGAAGGGCGTCCGGTGTTAATACGGGGGGACACAGCCGAGGGCGGCTATGCCACATATCTCGTGTCAGGCGCCCACGCGACATGGAGGATGCGCGGCGTCGGGGTGACGGCGCGAAACGGTGGGGGATCACAACGAGGTGGCCTGTCGCCGCATTCATTTCTTGACCGGCGCGAAATGCGCCACCCGGGTCAAGTCAACCCACTGCATCTTTTTGGCCGGATGGGGTGGGCGATGGGGGCGATTCGGACGAAGCGACCGGGTTGAAACAACCCGATTCCACCGGTGCCGCGCGAGCGGGCCACGGGGCGATGAGGCAGATCATAAGTGTATTCTGGGAATGATTTTACGAACTAAATAAATTGCCGTCGCGGGCATTGGCGCCCTGTTCGTTATAGGTCATCCGTCGCACGATGAAGCCTGCGACGGGAAACGGGAAACGAATGACGGTTTGCGATTTCCAACCTGTGTTCGGCCAATCGGTTTTGACCGTGGGATTGGGCGAGGCGCCGACCGGGCCGGGACGACGGGTTGTTGAACTGTCCTGCCTCCGCCACGGGGCCGAGGCCTTGGAGCGAATGCGGATCGACCGATTCGACCTGGTGCTGGCCGGGACCGACATGCCCGACATGAGCTGGTCGGCCTTCGCCCAGCGGATGCGGGCGGCCTGGCCGTGGCAGAAATGGGCCTTGGCCGGACTGATCGGGCTGGATGAGGAGCGACTGGCGAGGCAAATGAACGTGGCCGCGATTTTCGATGCGGCGCCGACGGCCAGCGAACTGGAACAGTTGTGCGGGAAGAGGCGGTTGGCAGTTGGCAGAAGCGAAGTAGGCGGAGCGGACGAAAACCGCATCCCCTCTTCACTCGCAACTCGCAACTCACAACTCACAACTCTGCCGGTGGGCAGTGGGCAGTGGGTGGAAGCGAAGTAGGCGGAGCGGACGAAAACCGCATCCCCTCTTCACTCGCAACCCACAACTCGCAACTCGCAACCCCTCCGGGCGTCGGGCGATGTGAATCAATGCGTCGCGTCCATCGGAATGGATGCGGCCGGGAACTTTGGAACAACAATCCCTTTGGGTCGCCGCGGGAGCGGGTCGGGCCAGGAGGACAGCGTATAAGACTCTCCCTCACGAATGCCTCTTTGAAGTGATAGACCATCTTCCGGCCCGTGAACAACCGGCCGGCGGATTTGAAAAGACCAGCGGTTGCCAATGACTGCCAACTGTCAACTGCCAACTTCGGCTCGACACGAAGTGATAGACCCTCTTCCGGCCCGTGAACAACCGGCCGGCGGATTTGAGGAAACGAACAGTCGGCGGTCAAACGTCCCCGATCACCGGTGGAGGACGAATGGCCCCGATGCGTGACAAGTGCTTTTCCGGCCGTGTGGTCGGAATCG
>JBBSAF010000339.1:0-3204 GCA_038252525.1 Tepidisphaerales bacterium | reverse complement strand
TTTAGGGTCAGTGGCACCGGCAGCCACTGACTCATAACTCACTTTCCAACTCAAAACTCCCAACTCGCTACTCACAACTTACAGCGTACAACGTACAAAAGACCACTTGCCACCCATGGTTCATGGGTGGCAAGTGGCACGCTTGTTTCTGGTTTTCTACGTTTGGGTGGCCTCAACGCCGGGTAGGGGTGGGATCGATCGCCCCCCCCCTTTCCACGCGCTCACCCCGCAACCCGCGTTCAATCCCCTTTTCCGCCGACGAGGAAGATGGAGTTTTTGCCGGCTTTTTTGGCGCCTTGCATGAGGGCGTTGTCGGCGGCGGCGATGAGTTGGTCGGTGGAGGCGGCGTCGTAGGGGTAAACGGCGAGTCCGCCGGAGATGGTGAGGGAGCCGAGGCCTTGGGCGCCGAGACCGGGGAAGGCTTCGGTGGCGAGGAGCCGTTGAAATCGCTCGAAGACCTGGACGGGGGTTTGGGGGGGTCGGCCGGGGACACCGGCGTTGGCGGATTGGGGGAGTCGGGGGCCGTCCTTTTCCCAGAAGACGACGGCGAACTCATCGCCGCTGATGCGGGCGACGAGGTCGTGGTCGCGGACGCAGCGGCGCATGAGGTCGGCGGTCTGTTTGAGGATGTCGTCGCCGACGCCGTGCCCGAAGCGGTCGTTGTATTTCTTGAAGTTGTCGATGTCGAACAGCAGGAGGGTGACGGGGAAGCGGAGGGACTTGGCCTTGTCGAGGATTTTGGCGAGGAAATGGCGGAAGTAGCGGCCGTTGTGCAGGCCGGTGAGGTCGTCGGTGATGGCGAGTTTTTGGAGGCGGTCGTGTCGGTCCTGGAGGGCCATGACCTTGGCGAGGGTGTCGGCGGCGCGGGCGAGGAGATGGCGGGCGGATGCGGGGTCGGATTCGGCCGGCATGAGCAGGTCGAGCAGGGCGGCATCGTTGCCGGCGACGCGGACGGGGTGGCTCAGGAGGGCCATGTCGTCGGGAGCGACCGGGGCGGGGTTGGAAGGGCCTTGGCGAAGGGTGAAACGCATCGCGGCGCCGACGAGGGCGTTCAATTCGGCGGTGATGGCGGCGGGGGCGTCGCCGGGGTGTTGCAGGAGGATGTCGAGCATCCGCCCGGCGAGGGCGAGGTCCGGGAGGACGGCGGCGGCGGCGGGGAGGGGGGCGTCATCGGGCATCGGGCGGTCGGCGGGCGGTTGGGCGCCGGCGGTCGGCATCCGCGGCGTGGCGAAGAGTTGGGCGAGTTCGGTGGCGCTGGCGGGGGTGAGGATGTAGTCGTCGCAGCCGAAGCGAACCATCTTGCGAGCGAGGGGTTCGAGGGTGGGGTGTCCAAAGAGAACCAAGCGGCCGTCCCCCACGGCGTCGCGGAGGGCTTTCACGGCGGACTCGGGTCGGCGCTCGATGGGTTCGGTGGCGGCGAGGACGGCGGAGTAGGGATTGGCGGCGAGCTCGGCGATGGCCTCGAAATAGTCGGGGACATGGACGATGCGGGCGGCCGGGAGGGCGGTGGCCAGCGCTTGGCGGAACTGGCGCTGGGCGTCGGCGATGACGAGGATGCGTTCGGTGGCCTGCAACATGGGGTGTTAGGCGTCGTCGGCGCCGTAGGTGGAAGGTTGTTCCTGAAGCAAGGCCCGGAGTTCGTCGGCGGTGAGGATGGGTTCGCCGAGTCCGTAGTCGTCGGAGGCGTGACGGGGGAGGTTTTTCGGATGCGCATCGGCGTCGGGGGCGGGGTGGTCTTCGGCGGGGTCGGCGGGGTTGTTGTTGTCGGGTGGGGAGGCGTCGGGGTCGCGGGCCGGGTTGTCGGCGACGCGGGGGGCGGTCGTGCGGGACGCCGTTGCGTCGGAACCGACGGCGGTGGGGTGGAGTCCGTCGGCGTCGAGGAGGCCGTCGGCGCCCTGGCGCATGGCCTCGGCGAGGGCGGCGAGGCGTCCGTCGGCGCCGGTGAGATAGAGTTCAATGTGTGCGAAGCGGCGTTTGACGGCGCCGATG
This sequence comes from Tepidisphaerales bacterium, assembly GCA_038252525.1. Lineage (GTDB taxonomy): Bacteria > Planctomycetota > Phycisphaerae > Tepidisphaerales > Tepidisphaeraceae > JBBSAF01. The sequence continues at coordinate 1,215 of JBBSAF010000339.1, read as the reverse complement.
AGGGCCAATTCCTCGGGGTAGAGGGTCGGGAGCGACAGGATGACGGCGCGGTAGGCGAGGGGTCGGCGGCACAGTTCCGCCATGGCGGCGTAGGGGTCGGCGGCGTGGGCGCAGGTGAAGCCCAAGGCGGTCAACGCCGCCTCGGGGGCGGGGTCGGCGCCGACGACCAAGGCGCGTCCCATGGGACGCGAAGTTGCGATGTTCGCCCCGGACATCCCGCTCCAAATGAAGGCCGACAACGCACCTTGCGTCGGCGGTCGGGGGCGACGAACCTCGCCGCCCGCGGTCGCCGTTGCCGACCGGTTCGATCATACCCCCCGACCCCCGGCGTGCAATCCGACAAAACCCCCGGCCGATCCGCATTGGCGCGCCGGGGGGGCGGACGGCGCGGAATGGGGGGACTGTGACGGAAAAGCGTGCCGGAACCGGCCCGGTCGTGCTTGACAGGGGACGCGCGCATCCTTATTGTTCCGCCGAAAAGACCGGGGAAAAGAGAACCTCGGCGATCGCCAACGCAACCATTGGGGGCATTCCACGAAAGGTATTGGATCATGGCATTGAAAGTCGGCATCAACGGGTTCGGTCGGATCGGTCGAATGGTCTTCCAGGCGCTGTGCGACCAGGGGCTGTTGGGCAAGGAAATCGACGTGGTGGCGGTGGTCGATATCTCGACCGACGCGGATTATTTCGCGTACCAGATGAAATATGATTCGGTCCACGGCAAGTTCAAGCACAAGGTCGAGACCAAGAAGTCCGATGCGTCCAAGACCGAGAACGACGTGTTGGTGGTCAACGGCGAGGAGATCAAGTGCGTGATGGCGACCCGCAACCCCGCGGAGTTGCCGTGGAAGCAGCTGGGCGTCGAGTATGTGATTGAATCGACGGGGCTGTTCACCGAGAGCGACAAGGCCAAGGGGCACCTCGAAGCCGGCGCCAAGAAGGTGATCATCAGCGCGCCGGGCAAGGGCGAGGTGAAGACGCTGGTGATGGGCGTCAACGAGGGCGAATACGACGCGGCCAAGCACAACATCGTGTCCAACGCCTCTTGCACGACCAATTGCCTGGCGCCGGTGGTGCATGTGCTATTGAAGGAAGGGTTCGGGATCGAGACGGGGCTGATGACCACGATCCACTCGTACACCGCGACGCAGAAGACGGTGGACGGCCCGAGCAAGAAGGATTGGCGTGGCGGTCGGGCGGCGGCGTGCAACATCA
>JBBSAF010000338.1:0-3205 GCA_038252525.1 Tepidisphaerales bacterium | reverse complement strand
CACCGCGATCGCCGCGAGCGACCACCACGCGACCGCCCACGACGACCGGCGTGTTGACCCATCGTTTCAACTGCGTCGCATCCGCCGGCGCCTTGTCGCTGCCGCGCGATAGCCGGTAGCGGTTCCATGTCTCCACCTTGCCATCGATCGCCGCGTCATAGGCCGTCATCCACCGCACCGCACCGCTGAAACGATCCACCGCGATCACATACCCGATGTTCGGCGCCGCGATCACCAAGTCCCCATCCACCGCCGGCGCCGATTGATCCCAAAACTCATCCACCGGCGACGCCATCTGCCGACGCCTGACCATGATCGCATCGGCCAGTTGCCCCAGCGGCGCCCGCCACAGCCGATGCCCGGTGACGATGTGGATCGCCTCCATCGCCAGCGTCCCCTCCGCCTCGGCCCGATTCAACGTCAGGGCATAGATGAACTGCCCCGACATCGCCGGCGACGACAAAACCGCCTCGTCGCGGAACTCGTCGGTCTCGGTCGTCCACAGTGGCTTGCCATCGCTCGCCCGATACGCCCGCAAACACGCCTCGCCTCCGTCGGCGCCCTGCTGACGAACCACGACCACTTGCGGCTCGCCGCGCACGTCGCACAAAACGGCGGGTTGGTGCAACGCGCCGCGCCCGCCGGAGTTGGGATGGGCGGGGGGATTGGCTTCCTTGAAGTCCTTGGGCGTGGCCACCCACAGCACCTTGCCGTCCGCCGACAACGCCGCCAGATCGCGCCGGCCGGAGATATAAATCGTGGCCCCGGCCCTGGTCGGAAAATACTTGGGCGCGAAGACCTCGGCCGCCTGGTTCCAACCCCGCTGCGGCGCCGGCAGAAGACCGGCCGGCGAGCCGGCCGCGATCGCCCGATTCCACGCCTCCAGTTTGGCTTGCGTCGCGGCATTTTTCCTGCCGCCCGTGGTGCTTGATTCACCGTACAGCGCCGCCGCGCCGGCAAGGTCGCCCGCCATCCACGCCACGTCGCCCGCCATCGACAATGCCTCCGCGCCGGCGACGGTGAACGGATAACGCTCTGCGAACTCCATCAGCGCCTCCCACCGCATCGAATCCTCCCGCCGAGACTTGTTCATCGCCCCCCGCGCCGCCGCTTCCATCGCCACGCGATACGCCTCCGCCAGCGTCTTGGCCTCTTCGTTCGGCAGCGATGCCACCCACGCCGGGATCGACACCAGCGACCGCTCCCCGCGCCCCATCATTCCCGTGGCGTCGTCGGCCAACATCGCGTCGAGGCGTCGGGCGGCCGAGTCGGTTTTCCCGGCCTTCATATCCGCCGCGACCGCCGCCGCCGAGCGATCCAATGACGCCGATCCATCCGACGGCGCGAACGTCGCCCCGACCGCCCCCATCGCCAAAATCCCCACGCAACCCGTCGTCACCCAAGTTATTCCGCGCATGGCCCCACCTTACCGCGTCGTGACCTTCATCCAAACCCCGTCCCCCGACAGCGCGGCGATCATGACCGCGCTCATGGCGGAGGGCCGCGATCGTCAGCTTCGCGCGACGGGGCGACCGACCGCACTGTCGCGCACTCGCGGTCCTGCCCGCGCCCATGACAGGGGGGGAGGGCGTCGGCTATACTGTCGGCCGAATGTCCAATCCATCGAAGATATTGATTGTCCAGCCGTCGTGGGTCGGTGATGCGGTGATGGCGACGCCGCTGCTGCGGGCCATCCGCCGGCTGTATCCCGAGGCCCACATCGCCTACCTGATGCGGCGATACGTCAAGCCGCTGTACGCCGGCATGCCGTGGATGGATCAGGTCATCACGCATCGCACCGGCAAAACCAAATCGAAAACCGGCAAGGGCATGTTCGATCTGGCCGCCCGGCTGCGGGCCGGGGGGTTCGACACCGCGATCCTGCTTCCCAACAGTTTCCAGTCGGCGCTGTTGTGCAAGATGGCCCGCATTCCGCGGGTGGTGGGCTACGAGCGCGACGGGCGGTCGTTTTTGCTGACCGACCGCCTGTTGCCCATCAAGCAGCGCGGCAAGTTCGTGCCGACGCCGCTGGTGCGATATTACATGGGGCTGGCCCATTACCTCGGGCATGCCCAGCGGGATTATTCCCTTCAATTGTTCGTGACCGACGCCGAGCGCCGTGAGGCCGACGCGGTGCTCGCTGGCGCGGGGGTGGCGACGGGACTGGATCGACCCGGCGCCGGCGGGGGAACGCCGATGGTGCTGCTCAATCCCGGCGCCAACTACGGGTCGGCCAAGCTTTGGCCGGCGGAGTATTTCGCGGAGCTCGCCGACGGGATCGTCGCGCGGACCGGCGCCACCCTCCTGTTGGCCGGAGCGCCCAAGGAACAGCCGATCCTCCAAGCGGTCAAGTCGCGCATGAAGTCGTCCGCCGTCGATCTGTCGGCCCACGGGCTGGATCTGGGTTCGCTCAAGGAGATCGTACGGCGCTGCGATCTGATGGTGACCAACGACACCGGCCCGCGGCACATCGCCGCCGCCATGGACACACCGGTGGTGACGCTGTTCGGCCCGACGGATCCGAGGTGGACCGAGATCGAGTTCACGCGCGAACGGCAGTTGTCGGTGGACGTGTTCTGCGGCCCGTGCCAGAAGAAAAAGTGCCCGCTGGACCACCGTTGCATGACGCGATTGACCCCGGCGATGGCGCTGCGGGCGTCGTTGGAACTACTGGCTCAACGGCAGGCGGTGGGAGCGGGATGATCGCTCGATCCGTCGCCGGATCGTGGTATCCTCCGCATCATGCAAGCGACACTCATCACGCTACTGACGCTGCTCGTCTGCCTATCCTCCCTCGCCGCGCCGCCGGAATCCAACGTGCGACTGCCCGACGGCGACCAAATCCTCGCCACGCTCAAGCCCACCCATCCCCGGTTGATCGCGTCCGCCGACGATTTCACCAAGTTACGCGATCTCAAGAACGCCCATCCACTTTACAAGGCCATCGCCGCTGAAATCCTCCGCAACGCCGACACCCTGCTCGCCCTGCCCGTCGTCGAGCACACCATCCCCGACGGCAAGCGCCTTCTCGCCACCAGCCGCGCGGTCCTCGGCCGGGCCCAATATCTCGCCATGGCGTACCACCTGACCGGCGACCGGAAATACGTCGATCGCCTTTACATCGACCTCCATGCCGCCGCCGCGTTCGCCGATTGGAACCCCGACCATTTCCTCGACACCGCCGAGATGACCGCGGCATTCGCCT
>JBBSAF010000337.1:0-3213 GCA_038252525.1 Tepidisphaerales bacterium | reverse complement strand
CGGTCGCGGACGGCCTTGAGGCCGTCGTGGGAGTGTCGCGTTTCGACGCGCCCTGACAACATCAGCCGCCCGGCGAATCGCCGCGCGCCGCCCGCGATGGCCGCGAAATCCCACGCGAGGCGCCGCGTCGCCACGTCCACCACGAACAACCCCATCGCCAAGGGAACCAGCAGATCCCAGATCGGCAAGGGCGACGCCGTGCGCTCCAATCCCTGTCGGCGGAACAAATCGGCGGTGGCGGGATCGAAACCCGACAGCACCTTGCCGCCGGTGCGACGGGCGATGTCCGCGAGAATGTCGTCGCGGCTGCGCAGGGATCGCAGCTCCTCGGATCCATTGATCGCCAGCCCGCCCAGCAACAGCCCGGACTTGCCGTCGCCGCCGCGATAGGTCAGCACCAGCACATAATTCCCCGGCGCCGGCGTGGCGAAGTCCGCCTCGTAAGCGCCCGGACCCGTCTGCACCAGCCGCACATCGCGGGCCACCAGGTCCGGGCCCATCACCTGCCCCGCGATCGACAGGAAATTGTCGTAGCCGCGGTCGGAGGACAACGCCTCGACCACGACCTTGCCGCGGTCGCCGGAGGATCGGGTCTGGATGTCGAAGTCGCCGCTCATCGGCGCCCGCGACACCGACCGCACCACCTGGGCCCAGAACTTGCCGTACATATCCGACCCCACCCAGTTGGCGGCCCACTTGTTGGTGGCGTCGGAGGTGAACGCCGCGGACCGGCCCAACCCCGTCCGCCACGACGCCAGTACCGGATCATCGCGCGATCCGACGGCCAGCGGCATCTCGACCTGCGGATCGCTTTTCTTGGTCGTCAGCACCAATCCGAAGATCGGCGGGAAGGCGCCGATCCCGCGGGTCATGTCGTCGGCGCCGGGCATGATGTTCAGCGGGATGCCGTTGGAGTCCTCCTGGAGCAGCGACCGGCGGACGACGGTGGCCTCCTTGATGAAGATCTGCGGCAACTGGTCGGGATTGTCGTTGATCGGCCCGTACATCCGCCCGCCGGTCGCCTCGGCCAGCGTCCGCATGGTCGAGACCGGATAGCCGGGGTGCGGATAGACCATGACGGTGGAGATGGTGATGTCCCGGTCGATGCACTCTTGGAGCAATTCCTTGGCCGGGGCGGTCGGGTCGCCGTCGCTGATGATGATGATGTGCTTCTTGCGGGCGTCGCTGGCCAGCAGCCCCTTGCCGCCTGCGTTGCCGTGGAGGGCGACGTTCAGCGAGTCGTCGAAGCTCGGCATGTCCCCCATGGTCATCGCCTTGATCGCCCCGGCAACCGCCGCGCCGTCCCCCTTGGGTTGCAACGCGTAATCCCAGCGGCTCCCCCCGCCGGTGAAGGTGATGACGCCGACCTCGTCGCGGTCGCCCAGCGCCTCGGCGGCCTTGAGGGCGCACTGCCCGCCCCAATAGTTGCCGTCGGCGAACTCGCAGGCGTGCATGATGAGCACCAACGCGCCCTTGGCGATCTGGCGCTCGGCGGGGATGTCCATGTTCACCGGCAGAATCTTCTCGACGGTCGATCCGCGCCACCCGCCGGCCCCGAACCCCTGCTCGCCGCCGATCATCACCAGCCCCCCGCCGGTGTCATGCACATACGCCGCCAGCAGGCGCTGTTGATCCTCGCTGAACGCCGACCGCGGCACGTTGGCCAAGATCACCGCATCATAATTCTGTAGCGTCACGATGTCCGTCGGGAACCGATCCACCCGCCGGCGCTCGGCGTCGGTGGCGATCCCCGCGCCCGCCAGCGCCTCGGCCAGAAACCGCCCGCCGTCTCCGGGAACATTGTCCACATACAGCACCCGGCCCTTGCCGCGAACGAAGGTGAACGCGGTGGCGGAGTTGTTCTCGATCAGTGTGTCGCTGACGCCGGCCGCGCCCGAAGGCTCGAACTCGGCCCGGAACTGGTGCACCCCGGCGGCCTCCTGGCCGGGAACCTTGATGCGCTCGACATTCAGCCCCGGTGAAAGCGTGAGGATCTTCGACCCCTGGACGCCCGGCGTCGCCGGATCGAGGTCCATCGCGCGGTTCTGGTGAAAGACCGTCAGGCGACCGTTCACCGCGGCGGGGTTGGTGCTTTTGAGGACGACCTCGAGGGTGAAATCCTCGCCCACGCGCCGCCAGGTCGGCGCCGCCAGACGCTCGACGAGGACCTCGCGCTGGACATCGTAAACCAGCGGCGCCACGTCGATGGGGACATGCTGCGCGATGGCCGCGTCGATGGCGGCGCGGGTGTCCCCCTCGGTGGCGTTGCCATCCCAGATCAGCACCATCCGCCGCATGGCATCGCGCGAGAAGCTCGCCAGCGCCAACTGGATCGCCGACGCCACATCCGTCCCCGGCGCCACCGTCGTCATCGCCCGGGCATCCAGCACCAATCGCGAATAGGGCATCGCGTCGATCGTCGCGTCACGCGCGAAGCTCACCTGCCCGATCTTGTCCCACTTGGGTTTGCGACCGGGCGTTTCGGCCGACGCCTTGGCGAGAAAGCGGTCCAGCGACGACCGCAGCGACTCGTCGGCCGACACCTTCGGATAATCGGTGGCCAATCGCGTCGACTGGCTGATGTCGCGCACCACCATCACTTCCAGGTCATGGTGCTCGCGCTGCCAGCGCGGCCCGGCGAGAATGCAGATCAGCAAACCCGTCACCGCCAAGCGCACACCGATGGCGACCCACTTGCGCACGCGTCCGCCACCGGCCATCGAGCGCCACCCCATCCCCACAATGACCAAGGCGATCAACGCGAACAGCCCCGCCGCATGGGCGAACGACATGAACTCCAAGCGAAGCCAGGCGGACAGAAGATGGATCGGGAGGGGGAAAATGGTGTTGGGTTGTGAGTGGGGGGTTGTGGGTTGCGGGCTGCGGGTTGCGAGTTGAGTGGTCGTGGAGTGGTGGGTTGAGGGTATTGAACTGTGACGGCTTTCGATGCCATGTCCTTACAAGCCGCGACCGTAGGGCGCGGTGGGCCTCCCCGCCAAAATCCCCGCTCCCTCACGTTCGCGGCCCGTCGGACCTCCGCCCCCGTCCTCCTTCCGCCTACCTCCTACCGCCTCCTACTTTCCTTCTGCCTACTGCCTACTGCCTCCTGCCTACTGCCTACTGCCTACTGCCTACTGCCTACTGCCTACTGCCTACTGCCTACTGCCTACTGCCTACTGCCTACTGCCTACTGCCTACTGCCTACTGCCTACT
>JBBSAF010000336.1:0-3215 GCA_038252525.1 Tepidisphaerales bacterium | reverse complement strand
TGCGTCTCCACCCAGGTCGGCTGCGCGTACGGATGCAAGTTTTGCGCCAGCGGACTGGATGGATTGAAGGGGAATCTGTCGGCCGGGCGGATCGTCGAGCAGGTCTTCGCGCTGAACAGCGCCATGAAAGGCTCCGGCGGGCGCATCGGCAATGTCGTGTTCATGGGGATGGGCGAGCCGCTGGCGAATTATGACAATCTGCTGAAGGCCATCGGCATCCTGCACGATCCGGGCGCGTTCAACCTGGGCGCCCGCCGGTTGACGATCTCGACGGTCGGCGTGCCGCGGCGGATGCGCGATTTGGCCCATGAGAATCTTCCGCTGAACCTGGCGATTTCATTGCACGCGCCGACCGAGTCGCTGCGCCGGTCGCTGATTCCGTGGGCCGAGCATTTCCCGCTGGACGCGATCCTCGACGCCGCGCGGTATTATTTCGAGCAGACCGGGCGCGAGGTGACGTTGGAATACATCCTGCTGTCGGGTATCAACGATCAGCCGGAGCACGCCCGCGATCTGTCGCGGCTGTGCCAGACGCTGCGGGCGAATGTGAACCTGATCCGGTACAACGCCGTCGAGGGTTTGCCGTTCAAGACGCCCTCGACGGAGGATGTGGGGCGGTTCCAGGACATCCTGCGGGCCAACGGCGTCAACGCGCATGTGCGGCGGAGCCGAGGGCGCGACATCGACGCCGCCTGCGGACAGCTCCGGCGAAAGGAAATGGCGGCGGCCGAGGCCGCGGCGGGGGAGGCAACGCCTTCGATGCCGCTGGATTCGCCGGTCGCGGCGACGCCGGCGATTTCGCCGGCCGCGGCGTCGTCTTCCGATTCGCCGGTCGCGGCGACGCGGGGGGTTTCGCCGCAATCGTCGATTCCTTGCGATTCGCCGGTCGCGCTGTCGTCCGCGATTTCGCCGGTCGCGCCCGCGTCACCCGATTCGCCGACCGCGCCATCGCCTACGGTTTCGCCGCAATCGCACTCGCCGTCGAAGGAAGGATCGCAACCATGAATCGCTTCGCCAGGCCGCGCGGGTTCAGTTTCATCGAGCTGCTGGTGGTCTTGGCCATCGGCGTGATTCTGGTGAGCATCCTCTGGCCCTATGTCAACAGCGTGCGCGAGTCGAGCCGGAGAATCCGCTGCCAGGAGAATCTGCGGGAGCTGCAATTGGCGCTGACAAGCTACGCCAAGGACAACGGCAACAATTTCCCGCGGGTGCGCTACGACAACGCGAACAATCCCAACGGATTCGTCGCGTATACCGGCGCCGACGCCGCCGACCCGTTCGCGGCCGATTCGGCGGTGAGGCCCAACGATGTCACCGCGTCGCTGTGGCTCCTGGTGCGGGAGGGGTATGTGAAAAGCCCGGCGGTGTTCATCTGCCCCAGCGCCGGCGGGCGGGCCGATCCGCTCACCGACGCCGGAGGCAAACCGACCGATGTGAAACATCGCGGCAATTTTCGTGGCCCGGCGAATCTGGGCTATTCCTATGCCTCGCCATTCAGCGAGGCGTTGGATTATCGCCTCAACGACACCCAGCCGGCCGACTTCGCGGTGATCGCCGACAAGAATCCCGGGCCGCCGTCGATCACGGCGGTCCCGTTCGACGCCCCGCCCCTGGAACAGGCCAAGGCCAACAGCCGCAACCACGCCGGCGCCGGGCAGAGCGTTTTGTACGCCGACGGGCACGTCGATTTTCAGCGCACGGTGTACTGCGGGTATGGCAACGACAACATCTACACGGCATTGTCCAGGACGCCGCTGACCGGCGAAACCAAACCCTCCGCGACCGCGACGGGTTTCGCCGGCCCGAGCATCGGTCCGAGCTGGCAGGCGGACAGTTATTTGGCGCCGATGGAGTGAAGCGATAGTTGGCAGTGGGCAGTTGGCAGTTGGCAGTTGCCAGTTGGCAGTTGGACAGCCAGTTGGCAGGGGGGTAGGGGGCAGGAAAGAGTTGTGCGTCGGGGTTGCGTGTCGGCCAGTCATGTGAGGGGGTTTTGGGCGGATACCGTGGAGGGAGGGGGCGCGGTGGCGACGTGGTGGTCCGCGGATGGCATGTCCCAAGGCGGCGAACAACAACGGTCGATCCCTGCCGGGGCGATTGATGCCGGCGCCGCCGATCGGGGCGCCCATGCGCGTGGGAAGGCAAATGGGAGCGGTTTTCATCCCATCGCACGGGGCGGATGTCTTTCGTCGCGTTTGACAGGGGGGTTGGCGCCCCTAAACTTTTCGCTTCGGTCCGCCCGGACGGTCGTCGTCCGCGGGTCAAGGAAACCGAGCGCTTCGTCCGATAAACACAAAGGACAACCCAATGAGCTTCGCCATCGACCATGTTCACGCCCGGCAGATCCTCGACAGCCGCGGCAATCCCACCATCGAGGTGGATGTCATCCTCGAGGATGGCACGTTCGGTCGGGCCGCCGTCCCCTCGGGCGCCAGCACCGGCGAGCATGAGGCCGTGGAACTTCGCGACGGGGACAAGAAGCACTACCTCGGCAAGGGCGTGCTGAAGGCCGTCGAGAACGTCAACGACGTGATCGCGCCGGAGCTGATGGACCTCGACCCGCGCGATCAGGAGGAGATCGACCACCTGATGATCGAGCTGGATGGCACGCCCAACAAGGGCAAGCTGGGCGCCAACGCCATGCTCGGCGTGTCGATGGCGGTCGCCAAGGCGGCGGCCAACGCCAGCGGGCTGCCGCTGTATCGGTATCTCGGCGGGACATCGGCGGTGACACTGCCGGTGCCGATGATGAACATCCTCAATGGCGGCAAGCACGCCGACAACAACGTCGATTTCCAGGAGTTCATGATCCAGCCGTGGGGCTTTGAGACCTTCTCCGACGCGCTGCGGTGCGGAGTGGAGATTTATCACAGCCTCAAGAAGGTTTTGCACAAGAACAAGATGTCCACGGCGGTCGGCGACGAGGGCGGGTTCGCGCCGGACCTGAAGGACAACGAGGATGCGCTGAAGGTGATCGGCGAGGCGGTGGAAGCGGCCGGCTATTCCTTCGGCAAGCAGGTGTTCATCGCCCTCGACCCGGCCGCCAGCGAGCTGTGGGACAAGCAGAAGAAGGGCTACAAGTTCTTCAAGAGCAACCCCGACAAGATCCTGTCCAGTGCTGAAATGGTCGATTATTGGGCGAAATGGGTTGAAAAGTATCCGATTCGTTCGCTGGAGGACGGCTGCGCCGAGAACGACTGGGCGGGTTGGAAGCTGAT
>JBBSAF010000335.1:0-3218 GCA_038252525.1 Tepidisphaerales bacterium | reverse complement strand
CGGCGCTGGCCAGCGCCAGGCCCATGCCTTCGCCGCCAATGGGTTCGAGGGCGGCGACGGCGTTGCCGAGGGGGATGACGTTCGCCGGCCAATCGGTGCGGACGGCGAATCGGGGGAGGGGGGTGGCCAGCCACGTTGCGGATTGCTGCGTGGCGTCGCGGAAGGCGCGGTCGAGGGCGGGGTTTTCGGCGCGGAGTCGGGTCCAGAGTTTGGCCGGATCGCCGGAGTAGGCACGGAGCTTGGCGGCGGGGACGTTGAGGGCGACGTTCCAGCGGTTGTTTTCGATGGGGCCGACGCCGACGTAGTGGCCGGCCTGGGCGAAGAGGAAGACGGTGTCGGGGGGGAGGTGGACGCCGGTGAAGTGGGTTTTGAGGCCGATATCGCCGGTGGTTGGCGGCGGGTTGGGCAGGAGCGAACCCTTGCCGTCGGCCACGAGGATGACGTCGGCGGGGGGGTGTTCCAGGGTATTGGTGGACAGGTCGCGGAGGGTGAGTGGATTCAGCGATTCGCAGCGGACGCGGTGACGGACGGCGGCGCCGGCGTCGGCGGCGGCGTCGAGCAGGGCGGCGTCCATCGCGTGACGGGAAATACCCATCAGCGGGGCGGGAAGCGCGATGCGGGCGACGGCGCCGTCCATGGTGTGGAGTTGGGCGAAGTGGATGGCGGCGGGGAGGTGGTCGCGGAGGCGATCGAGGAGGCCGGCGTGCTGCAGGACCGTTTGGCCGAGGGCGCTGAGCATTTCGCCGCAGACTTTGTCGCGGGGAAAAGGGTGCTGTTCGATGACGGTGACGGCGTGGCCGGCCCGGGCGAGGCGGTAGGCGGCCAGCGATCCGGCGGGTCCGGCGCCGATGATGGAGAGGGTGTAGGGGGTCAAGGAAGGGGGGAATATATCCTATTTTCCCCGGACGCGAGGGAAATCAAAGCGGGGGCGAGGCGTCCTCTCCAAGGGTGGCGCGTTCCCCTGTCGCGTGGGCGCCCTCGCCTCGTTGTTATAAACAAGTCACCCGCCAGCCGCCTTCGTTCTCATGTCGCGGGGGCGCCTCGCCCCAGCCTTTCCAATCAAAGCAGACGATGTCGGCGTTCAACGGCAATTTTGACGACGTCGGATAAGGGGTCATAATCCATTGAAGGAAATGGCTTATGACCCCTTATCCCCTCTCAATGCCAGCTTGGCATCTCCCAGGGATGAGGGTCGCGGAAGAGCGTATCCGTCCCTTTTTTCAGCGAGGGGCATGATCGGCCATGGGGGACGGGGGACCGGGGATCGTGAGGGTCAGGGGGGGCATTTGCCGCGACACTGTTGGATGAGGAGGATGTAGTGTTGCTCCTGCTCGGCGGGGGGGATTTTGCCGGTGATGCCGCGGGAGACGCGGTGACGGTGGAAGGCCAGTTCGGTGACCATCTGGTGGTACATGACGCGGGAGCGCCAGCCGGCGATGCCGCCTTTTTGCATGGCGTGCATCGAGGCGGCGAGGCGCTTGCGGACCGAGCAAAGGCAGGCCAGATCGTCGTCGGAGAAGAGTCCGGCGGCGATGTCGCCCTTGAGGGCCTCGGCCATGATGCGTTTTTCGCGTCTGAGTGAGAGATAGACGACGACGGCGACGCCGATGAGCAGGGGGATGAAGATCAATAGGTACAGGACCAGCAGGGCCAGGGGATGCATGCTGGCCGAGAAGTTCCATGTGAAGTGGAGGAACATGGCGAGCATGAGGCCGCCAATGGGGGCGGCGATTCGCATGGGGTTTTTGCGGTCGAGGGTGGCGGCGTAGCCGAGTCCGATGCCGGTCATGCCGGTGAAGAGGGGGTGGATGAAGGGGGAGAGGATGCCGCGGACGAAGAAGAGGACGCCCACACCGCCGGCGCCGCTCTGTGCGAAGGCGCGGCCGTAGTAGAGGAAGTTCTCGGTGAGGGCGAAGCCCAGTCCGATCATGGCGGCGTAGACGATGCCGTCGATGACGTCGTCGAACTCATCTTTTTTCCAGAAAAAGAGGATGAAAAGGGCGAGTCCCTTGGAGAACTCCTCGAACAGCGGGGCGGCGAAGGAGGCGCCGAAGACGCTGGTGCCGACCTGGCTGCCGGTCATCTTGAAGAAGATGATCGAGGTGAGGGTGTTGAAGATCATGGCGAACATGGCGGCGATGGTGGCGCCCCAGAGGAAAGCCAAGGCCAGCAGCACGGGGGGTTCGGCCTCGAAGCGGTCGAGCCAGAGGGCGAGTCCGACGTAGATCGGCAGGGGGAGCATGGCGGTGATCATGCCGACGAAGAGGGCGCCGGCGCCCATCTGCGATCCCATGAAGACCAGCAGCAAAACACCGACGATGAAAAAGACCAGTCCGACGGCGCCGGCAATGAGCCAGCCCATGGCTTGGTTGCGGGCGACGGGCAACGTCGGGCCCTTCAACATCCCATCACTTGTCTGTGTCATGATGCGCTCCTTTTGAAATGCCAAGGGCCATTTTACCATGGTCCGGGTGAAAGCACGGTTAATTTCCGGTCAAGGCTCGGCCATCCAGGGTCTTTGGCGGTACTGGGCGGGGGTGAGGCCCATGTGGCGTTTGAAGACGCGGCAGAGGTAATTGGCGCCGCTGAAGCCGGATTCGCGGGCGACGCGTTCGAGTTTGCCGCCGTCGGATCTCATGCGTCGGGCGGCGAGTCGGAGTCGGTGGCGGGTGAGGTAATCGGAGGGGTTGACGCCCAAGGCGGCGTGGAACTGTCGGGTGAGATGTTCGCGGGAGACATCGAGGGAGGTCGCCAATTTGGAGACCGAGAAGGCCGGGTCGGTGGCTTGGCGGTCGATGAGGGCAATGGCGGCGGCGATGCGGGGGGCGGCGCCGACGCGGGAGCGGTTGAGGGCGCTGAGCAGGGTCATCAACAGGTCGTAAAGGCGTGCGGAGGTGAGGTAGCGATCGGGGAGCCGGCGGTCCTCGAGGGCATGGGCGAGGGCCAACATGCGGGCGGCGACATCGCCGTCGCGGGGGATGTCGAGGATGTGGCCGAACTGGTCGGTGATGCGTCGCATCCAGGTGAAGGCGGGCTCGCCGGCGAGGCTGACGAAGACGAGTTCGTAGGCGCGGGGGGCGGGGGCGTAGCCGTATTCGAAGTCGCCGGGAATGGCGTTGAGCCAGGCCTTTCCGGCGGGGAGGGGGGTTCGGGCGTCGGGGTCGGTGTGGAAGCCTTCGCCGGCGAGGGTGAGTTGGAGGACGACGTGGGGGGATTCG
>JBBSAF010000334.1:0-3219 GCA_038252525.1 Tepidisphaerales bacterium | reverse complement strand
TTCATGTAGCTCAGCCGCCCCGGCTGAGTGAACGGATGCTGGCGTGCCAACGGAGGACACAGCCGAGGGCGGCTATGCTCCATCTCTCTGCTTCATGTAGCTCAGCCGCCCCGGCTGAGTGAACGGATGCTGGCGTGCCAACGGAGGACACAGCCGAGGGCGGCTATGCTCCATCTCGCTTCATGGGAGCGGAGTTTCGGACGGGGGAGGAATTATTTACAACAACGAGGCGCCCGCGTCCAACGGCGCGAACGCCGTCGCCGCCAATGGCTTTTTTGCCCGCACCCCCCATCGCGACCGGGGCGTTCATTTGCTTACCGCGGCCGGTACAAGTATTTTAGTCCCACCCGACGGCGCTGGCGACGCCGACGGGCCTCACTTGGAGCATCCGGCGTGATTTTCGATTCCATCCTGGGCATGTTCAGCATCGACATGGGCATCGACCTGGGCACCTGCAACACGCTCGTTTGCGTCAAGGGCCAGGGCATCGTCCTCAACGAACCCTCCGTCGTCGCCGTCAAGAAGGGCACCAACCGCGTCCTGCAAAACGGCAACGCCGTCGGGCTGGTCGCCAAGGAGATGCTCGGCAAGACCCCCGGCAGCATCACCGCCATCCGCCCGCTCAAGGACGGCGTCATCAGCGATTTCGAGATCACCGAGGCCATGCTCGCCTACTTCATCCGCCGCGTGCATGGCCGAAAACACTTCATCGGTCCCCGCGTGGTCATCGCCATCCCCTCGGGCATCACCGCCGTCGAGAAACGCGCCGTCCTCGATTCGGCCGAACGCGCCGGCGCCCGGCGCGTCTTCCTGGTCGAGGAACCCATGGCCGCCGCCATCGGCGCCGGGCTTCCGGTCACAGAACCCACCGCCAGCATGATCGTGGACATCGGCGGCGGCACCACCGAGGTCGCCATCATCTCGCTGGCCGACATCAGCGTCTGCGAGAGCGTCCGCGTCGCCGGCGACGACTTCGACGAGGCCATCGTCAACCACATGAAAAAGACCTACAACATGGCCATCGGCGAGCAGATGGCCGAACGCATCAAGATCGAGATCGGCTCGGCCGCGCCCATGGAGGACGCCCCCGCCGGCATGGAGGTCCGCGGGCGCGACATGATCTCCGGACTGCCCCGCAAGACCGCCGTCACCGCCGAGGAGATCCGCGAGGCCCTCCAGGAACCCGTCACCCAGATCATCGAGGCCGTCACCCGCACCCTCGAATTGGCCGAACCGGAGCTCGCCGCCGATCTCGTCGACAACGGCATCACCATGGCCGGCGGTTCCAGCCTGTTGCGCGGCCTCACCACCGTCATCAGCAACGCCACGGGGTTGGATGTTCGCCTGGCCGAGGATCCCCTCACCTGCGTCGCCCGCGGCACCAGCGTCTATCTGGAGAACCTCGAGCTCTGGAAAGACACGATGGAGAGCGACGCCGACGAGGTGTGATCCAACTTTCCGCCGGCGCGACCGCGGGCGCGGAACAGGGCGGGGGACAATGCTGGCGTCGGGCGGACAGGGATGTCGAATCTCCGTTTCAATCAGGTCTTCGTCGGTTTGATGCTCTTGGGCGCGGTCTCCGCGTTCATCGTCCCCCCGCGATTCACCAATGCCGGACGGGCGCAATTGCAGGGCATCTTCGCCCCCGTCGCCCTTCCCGTCCGCGCCATCGCCGCCCGCATCCACGCCCGGTTTTCCGACCAGCGACCCCTCGACGAGGGCGCGACCGATGGACGCCAGCGAGCGCCATCGCAAATCATCCTCGAAAACACCCAATTGCGCATGACCGTCGCCAGCCTCACCAAGCAGCTCAACGACCTCCAGGAGCGCGACGCCGACCGCCGACAGGTCGGGCCGGTGCTCGAGCTTTGCCGGCCATTCACCGTCCTCGGCGCCGACCCCGGCGCCCGCGAGAGCCTCACCATCTCCGGCGCCAACCTCGATGGTCTGCAACGCGGCATGGCCGCCCTCTACCCCGGCGGCATCGCCGGGCGCATCGACCGCGCCGGCGTCGGCGGGGCCACCGTGCAGCTCGTGACCGATCCCGGTTTCGCCGCCACCGTCAGCTTCGCCCGTTTTCGCAAGGACGCCAAGGACCAGGTCGAGTTCGTCAACCTCCGCACCCCCCCGACGCTCCTCCGCGGCGCCGGCGACGGAGCCATGCGGATCGCCGGCCTCAGCCGCAAGGACGCCGCCGCCGCCGGACTCGACGTCGGCGACTGGGTGGTCCTCAACGATCCCGACTGGAACCGTCTCTTGCAGGGATATCGCATCGGACGGATCGTCGCCAAACGCGATCGCGCCGACGCCCCGCTGTTCGTCGATTTGCTCGTCCGCCCGTATGGGGATCCCTCGACCCTCCGCGAGGTGATGGTGATGGTCCGTCAACCCCCCCGCGAAAGCCGGTGAATGTTCCCATGCGCTGGATCGCCTGGTTCATCCTCGCCTACGTCAGCCTCGGCGTTCAGCTCGGGCTGGGCGGCTATTGGCGCGTCGCCGGCGCCGCCCCCGGCATCGTCCTGCTGGCCGTCATCTTCATCGCCGTCAACGCCCCGCGAGATTCGGCCCTGCTCGGCTGCTTCGTCATGGGCGCCATGCAGGACCTCGTGACCCAGCAGCCCATGGGCCTTTATGCCATCGCCTACGGCTTGGTCGCCATGTTCGTCGTCGGCACCCAAACCGTCGTCTACAAACGCCATCCGCTCACGCATTTTTCCCTCGGACTCGTCGCCGGCCTGATGGTGGCGGCGGTCGTGCTCGTCCATGGCTGGATCCACCCCCCCGGTCCGGCGATCCCCGCCGATGGCGGCGCCGCCGCCTTCCCCGCGGTCCGCCTCACCCCCGTGATCCTCTTCAAAAGCGCCCTCTACACCGCCATTTTGGCGCCGTTGGTCCTGGGGCTGCTCCAACGCCTGGAAAAAATCTTCGCCTTCGAACCTCAACGCAGGAGGAAAATGGCGAGTAGGCGATGAACGGGTGGAGAGTTGCGAGTTGCGAGTTGGGGAGTGGGGTCCTTCCCCTTCCTCTCCGCCTACCTTCCTTCCGCCTACAGCTTGCCTTCGTACGTTGAATCGCCGCTCCCCTGACAACTGACAACCGACAACCGACAACCGACAACCGACAACCGACAACCGACAACCGACAACCGACAACCGACAACCGACAACCGACAACCGACAACCGACAACCGACAACCGACAACCGACAACCGACAACCGA
>JBBSAF010000333.1:0-3248 GCA_038252525.1 Tepidisphaerales bacterium | reverse complement strand
CATCTCAGCGCGGGCATCTCGCGGCCATTGGTTTGATTTCGCTCGATGGAACCGAATGGGATTTCGTATCTGGCCTTGGGATCGTCCATGTTCAGCGGAAGGCGGATGGAAAGTCTCGGTATGCCGACTTCCGGGCCGCCGCGCTCGAACCATTGCCCGGCGATCTCGATCTCCAGCCGGCGCAGGTCGGCCCTGAGCGAATAGGTGACATCGAACTTGCTGTCATTGATCTTCACGGTCGCGGTGATGGCCGCGATCCAAGGGCCTTCGGCGGTCGGGCGCAACGATTCGACATCGAGCGGGAAGACGCGGGATCGCTCATCGCCGATGACCCAGGCGTTCATGGACACCGGGCGTTCGACGACGTATTCGAGCAGTCCCATGGGATCGCCGGGACAGGCGAGATCCTCTCCGGTGGATTTGTCGAGCAGTTTCACGATGCCGCCGGTGGTCCGGTCCAACTCGACGAGCAGGTGTTCATTTTCAAGCCCCATCCGACCATGCGCCAGGTTGAATCCCCAGCCGGTGTGCCTGTCGATCACGACATTGGCCACGCCGGCTGGCGGTGGAGGCGCGTCGGCCGGGTCGATCTCCTCGATGGCCAGCGATGAATACGCCATCGGCCCGACGGCGATGGGCACCGCGAGATCGACGAACTGGTGGTCCCAGAAGTCGCCATCCTGCACGACTTGCGTGGGAAGGATCGTCCCGTCGGGCATCCGGGCGACGAACCGCCGATCCCGCATTCTGACCGGCTGGTACGCGGCGTCCCCATCCCACACGCTGACGGTCAGGACGTCCGACCGTTTCCAGGCGAGGGTATTGAAGACGACGACCGGACGCGGGCCGTCGACGACGTGGGAGGCCGACGACACCTGCTGGTTCTCGGTCAGTCGCCACGATCCATCGACCTTGGGGATGGTGGTGATCCGCCCGGCGCCGGCGCCGAAGGCGCGATTCTCGTGGTCGGCGGCGGGCACGCCGTCGGATTCCGTCCGCGCGAAAGACGTGTCGATCTTTGCGGCCAGCGCCCTCAGCGAATGGGTCTTGACCATGCCGGTGTTGGCCTGGATGTTCTGGAACGACGCCTGGGCGAATTGCCGGGTGGCCGGGACGCCGGATCCGGGGAGGATGTCGTGGAACTGCCCGAACAGCACGTCCATCCAAGACGCTTTGAGCTGGTCGGACGGATAAGCGCGCCCGACGGCGCGATGGGCGAGGGTCGCGGCGATCTCGGCCTCCATCATGAGGTTCTCGCCGAATCGGTTGATCTTCTTGATGGCGCTTTGGGAGGTGTAGCAGCCGGCGAACTCGAAGTTGAGTTCGCGGTCGAGCGTGGGCCAGCGCTCGCCGTGTTTTTCGAGCAGCTCGAAGAAGGGCTTGGTGGTCGAGAACCGGAAGTTGGGGAAAATCGGCCAGGAATCCAGCTCGGCCCGTCGGCGGAGGTCGCGTCGGGTCGGCCCGCCGCCATGGTCGCCGACGCCGTAGACGTGCAGCCAGTCGCGCAGCCCGGTTTCCTTGCAGAACGCCAGCAGTTTCTTGGTGCTGTGTGGCGCGATGACGTTGTTGTACCAGGCGGTTTCGCGGTTCACGAGGACGCGGGCGCCGTCGGGACCTTGGAACCAGAAGACGGCGGGCGTCGGCGTCTCGCCCGGCCGGCAACAGTAGTAATATTTGATGCCACCGCGGCTGACGATCGACGGAATGGTGTGGGCGTGGCCGAAGGTGTCCGGTTCCCACTGGATGGGCTGTTTGTCGGCGTCGAGGCCAAAATGCTCGGTCGTGAATTGCCGAGTGTACAGCAGATGCCGGGCGAGGCTTTCGCCGCTGGAGAGGTTTTTGTCGGCCTCGACCCAGGCGGCGGCGGTGACTTCCCATCGCCCCTCGGCGATGCGCTGCTTCATCCGCTCGAAGAGCTCGGGGTTATATCGCCGGGCGATGTCGTAGATCGCCCCCATGGACTGGGTGAGGGTGAAGTCGGGGAACTCATCCATGAGCGCCAGCACCGTCAGGAACGAATCATTGACGACCGCGACGGTCTCCGGCCAGGCCCACATCCAGTTCATGTCGATGTGGGCGTGACCGGCGCAGTGCAGGGTGTAGGTCTTGGCGACGGCGCCGATGGGGGCGAGATGTTTTTCGATGTCACCGGCCAACGGGCACAGTTTCGCCACGTCGGCGGTGTCGGCCCAGCGGGCGAGGCGCTCGCGGGCGTCGGCGATGAGGGGTTTCCATTCCGCCGCCCGGTCGGGGTGGAGTTCGCACAATCCGTCGGCGAAGTCCAACTGTTCGACGATCCGCTCCCGGATCGCCGCCGCCACCGCCGCCGACCGATCCAACGCCCGTTTTTTCCGCAAGTCCATGTGTCGCTCCCGATGTCGATGTCTTCCGCCCGCCGGGCCGAATGCCCGAATGGGACGAGGATACCGCCACGGGAGGCAACGTCCAGCGCGGGAAAATGGGCGTCGGGACGATGGGGCTTTTGGCCCGTCGGCGACGGATATGAGCGTGATCGGCAAGAAAGAGTAAAGACCCCGGTCCGGTTTCGCCGATGAGGGTCGTAATAGGCCGTGGGTCTCCGGCGATTCGCCGGGCGGCCTGAATGTGGAGACCGGTGTTACGGCGAGCACCGGTCTCTTTTTTTGCGCGGTTGGCAGTTGGCAGTTGGCAGTTGGCAGAAAAAACAGGCGGGGCGGCTGGCAGTTCGCGGTGGGCGGAAAAAGGGTCATTTGAGGAGGGCGGGGGAAAGCCAGAGGACATGGTCTTGGACGTCGAGGTTTTGGCCGTAGTTGACCTCGAGGGTGAGGGTTTTGGCGGAGCCGAGGGGGACGGCGAGGGTCGCGGGGGCTTGGGCGGAGGTCAGGTTGGGGAGTTCCCAGGCAAGTTTGCCATCCAAGAGCACGCGGACGGTCACGTTGGCGTACGGGGCCGGGGAGGAATCGTCGATGGCGACGGCGGCGCGGAAGGTTCGGAAGCCGGGGGGAATCTTGTAAGTCAATCGTGAATACGCCTTGGTGGCGATGGCGTGGCGGATCGGATGGGCGGCGAATCGCAGTTGCAGGCCGGCGGCGTCGTGGTCGAAGCGCGCCGGGGTCGGCGTTGCATCGGGGAGGTAGGGGATCTGGATCGACTCGTCGGGGGTTGAATCCGACAACCAGCGGACCGGGCCGGCGAGGTGTTCGATGCCGACCACCGCCGAGAGGGGCGCTGCGACCTTCGCCCCCCCCATCGTCCAAACCAGGGTGGAT
>JBBSAF010000332.1:0-3258 GCA_038252525.1 Tepidisphaerales bacterium | reverse complement strand
TGGGTGTCGTCCTGTGGGTCGAGCAGGTTGACGCCAGTGCTGGTAGCCAGCGACCAGTTGTTGTGCTTGCCGGAGCCGTTGATGCGGGAGAAGGGCTTTTCGTGGAGCAGGCAGACCATGCCGTACTTCTCGGCGGTCTTGGTCATGACCGACATGGTGAGGTTCTGATGGTCGGTGGCGAGGTTGGAGTTCTCGAACATCGGGGCCAGCTCATACTGGCTGGGGGCGACCTCGTTGTGACGGGTCTTGATGGGGACGCCGAGCTTGGTGAGCTCGAGTTCGGCATCGGCCATGAACGCCAGGACGCGTTCGGGGATGGCGGCAAAATACTGGTCTTCGAGCTCTTGGCCCTTGGGGGGCTTGACGCCGAAGAGGGTGCGGGAGCAGTTGACCAGGTCGGGACGGGCGAAATAGAACGAGCGGTCGATGAGGAAATACTCCTGCTCGGGTCCGACGGTCGTGTAAACCCTTTGTGCGACGTCATTTCCGAACAGTTTCAGGATTCGCATGGCCTGGGCGCTGAGGGCATCCATGGAGCGGAGAAGGGGGGTTTTCTTGTCCAATGCCTCGCCGGTCCAGCTAAGGAAGGCGGTGGGGATGACGAGGGTGGCGCCGTTGGGATGATCGACGATATAGGCGGGGCTGGTGGGGTCCCAGGCGGTGTAACCGCGGGCCTCGAAGGTGGCGCGCAGCCCGCCGGAGGGGAAGCTGGAGGCGTCGGGTTCGCCCTTGATAAGCTCCCTGCCGGAGAAGTCGGCCATGGCCCGACCGTCGGCGGCGGGGTTGAGGAAGCTGTCATGCTTCTCGGCGGTGATGCCGGTCATGGGCTGGAAAATATGGGTGTAGTGGGTGGCGCCGCGTTCCATGGCCCAGTCCTTCATGGCGGTGGCGACGGCGTCGGCGACGGTGGGTTCGAGGGCGGCGCCCTGCTTGATAGTGCGTTGGAGGGCCTTGAAGATCGGCTTGGGGAGCCGCGCGCGTTGGACCTCCTCGTTGAAGACATTCACCCCGAACAGGTCGTTGAGGTGGGACTTGCGGAAGTCGATGCGGTTGAGCTGGTGCTTGGTGCAGGCGATGGAACGGATCGCCTCTTGACGAACGCTGGAACCCATGTGGGAACTCCTGTCGTGGAAAAGATGGTTGGCCGAGTGGCCACCCGCCCGAGGGTGGCTCGAGGACGCAAGAATCCGCAATCCCATGGATTTTGGTGGGGAACGATCCGGCTTGCCCGCCGGTCGGCCCGTGTTTCCTCGCGTCCTCGCGCGATCCTACAGCAAAATGTGTGCGAACCCCAAAAAAGGATGTTTATCGGAGCGAGACGCGCGAAAAAAGCGCGAATCGGCGTGGGAGCGGGATCGGATGCCTAAGAAATAGGCAAAAAAAAAGGGGGGGGTGCAATAGCGCGTTGGGTGGGGGGGGTTGGAGGGGGAAAAGCAATGCCCGCGTCTCAAGTCGGGGGCGCGGGGGGTCGAATGGAAGGGGGGTGGCGGGTCCGAACCCGCCGGCCAAGTCGATTCGTTCCGAATTGTTCGCGCATTTGGACGACAGCCCATGAGTGTCACTTCCCATTCCGTCGAACAGGCGTTCCAGGATCTGGTCCAGGCCGATGCGTCGATGTTGAGCATCCCGAGCCGGCTGGAGTGGGTGGGACGCACGGCGGAGTTCCTGAAGTCGCGTTCAACGGCGTCGGGGGCATGCACGTTGGAGAAGGCCGACCGGCTGGCGCTGGCGTTGCACGAGGCGCTGACCAACGCGATCGTGCATGGGAACCTGGGGGTGCCGTCGAGCCTGAAGGAGGAGTCGCCGGACGCCTTCGCGCGGCTGCTGGCGAGCAAGTCGGCCGATCCGGTGCTGGCCGACCGTCGGGTGGGGATTCGGTACTGTTTCGACGGCAAACGATGCACGATCGCCATCACCGATCAGGGGGCGGGATTCGACCATCGCAAATGGATCGCGGGGATCGAGTCCGACGAGGAGGTGTCGCCGCTGTCGAGCGGTCGGGGGATCCTCATGATGCGGGCGCTGGTGGACCAGGTGGAATATCGCAGCGGGGGGCGTGAGGTGGAGTTGTCGGTGTTGGCGGCGGGGACCGGGCGGTCGATGGGACGGTCGGGGGAGGCGTGGTCGGGATTGGCGATGGGGGAAAGGCTTGCGGGGGCGGGGGATGGATCGCCAAGCGATCAATGCGAGGCGCCGACGGGCGCGGCGGCGGTGATGCTGATGGAGCAGTTGCGGCAGTCGGCGGACGATCCGCGTCGCCAGACGCCGCGGGTGGCGTTCACGACAAGCGTGGAGATCCGGACGCCCGGCGGGGAGTTCCGCACGGCGTTCAGCCGGGATTTGTCGCGCGGGGGGATCGCGTTGGTGGCGCCGTTCGAGCTGGATCCCGGCGAGGTGGAGATGGTGGTGCCGGTGCCGGGACGGGACCGGGAGGTCTTGGCGGCGCGGGTGGTGCGGTGTCAGCGGGTGACGGCGGGGGTGTACGACATCGGATGCCAGTTCATTTGAGATCGAGGCGGCCGATATGGCGGGCGCCGGCGGGGGCACGGGAGACAAAATCATGTCAATCCACGAATTGAGGCGGAGTCTGCGGTTCCGGCTGACCAGCCGCATCGTATTGTCGCTGTTGCCGGTGATCGGGCTGCTGCTGTACACGGTGGACCGGCTGGCGACGGCGCGGATGCGATGGGCGGCGGAGAGCGTGATCGCGTTCGAGACGCGGGATTTGGCCGACCACGCGGCGGAGTGGGACTTGCGGGCCGTTCGGCTGGTGCAGACGCTGGCGGCGCGGCCGGACATGGCGCGGATGGAACCGGTGGAGCAGCGCGATATTTACCGGTCGATGTTGCCGTTTTATCCGCAGGTGAGCGGAATCAAGACCAACAACACCGACGGCGAGACGACGGCTCGAAGCGACGACTTGCCCATGGTCAATTACGCCGACCGGGAATGGTTCCGCCAAGCCCGCAAAGGCGCGGGGCTGTCGCGGCAAACGGTGCTGGGCCGCGCGACGGCGACGCCGGTGATCGTCTATGCCGCGGCGCTGCGGGACCGCGCGGGTCGGGTGGCCGGGACGGTGTCGGCGGCGGGGGAGCTATCGACGCTGGCGTCGGCGGTTGAAACAGCGGGGTTGGGAGAGACGGGTTATCGGTTCGTGGTGGACGAGACGGGGCGGGCCGTGGCCCATCCCGACGCGGCGATCGCGCGGGAGATGCGCAATTTGGCGGATTTCGCGCCGGTGCAGCGGGCGCTGACGAC
>JBBSAF010000331.1:0-3269 GCA_038252525.1 Tepidisphaerales bacterium | reverse complement strand
CCGCGCCACCCCCCCCCCGCAAAGACGTCCCCGCCCCCCCCTTCCCTCGCCACAACACAAAAGCTCCCTCCGCACGGGCGACGGGCGAAAATCGAATATTCCTTGCTTCATCCGGCGTGCCGGGACCGGCCCCCCCCGACGTCACCGGCATCATCCCCAAATAAAGGTACCTGTCCCCTTTATTTAAAGGGGACAGGTACTTTTATTTGGAAACTCTCTCTGCCTGCCCTCATTTGGCGTGGGGGGGGGCACCGCCCGCGTACGACGGGGCGACCGGGGTTTGAAGGTGGTGATAAACCGTGTTGCGCGACGCCGGCAATCGGTTTCGATTGGCTAAAAGCGCGGCCGAGGCGGCTCCGCGACGAAGGTCGGGCGGAGCGCCCCTGCGATCAAGCCATTGTTGCGATGGAACTTACAGTCCGCGCAATTCTTCTTCCGCCCGCGTCCAGTGCTCGGTCTCGCAGCCGCCGCACCCCGACTGCCAGATCGCATACGCGCGCTCGGCAATCATCCCATGGGTGATTTCCGCCAGCGCCGGCTTCTTGCCCGACACCTTGGGCACCGGGCTGTTCCGCACCGGCGTCGATTCCACGATCTTGTCCGCCGACTTCCGCGCCGGCCCGCCATTTTTCTTTCCAGCCATCGCAAATCTCCTTTTTTCTTCATTGGCCCGGTCCACACGAACCGTCCGGCCATCCATCCATTTTATCGACCCTCCCCCCGCAAGTCCTATAACCAATTTCTTCCGCCCACCGCCTTCCGCCTCCCGCTCATTCCACCACCTTCCCCCCGAACTCCTCGCCCAATATCCCACGGGCGACCGCCTCGATGGTTTTCCCGAACGCCGCGTCGCCGGCGCTGAAATACGATCGCACCACGCCCTTCTCATTGGTCGCCACCCGCAAATAGCCGCTGTACCACCCGTCGGCCAGTCGCACCTTGCCCGGCTCGAGATCAACCCCCTTGTCCAGGCACGTCCCCTGCAAATCAATCCCGTCCGGCGTCGCGCTGACGGTCTTGGCGCCGTCCTTCACGAAATGCCCGATCACCGCCGCCAACGCCTTGTCGCGCATGGCGTCGTCGGCGAACTGGTAATTGAACTCGCCGGTCGTGAACACTTGATCCTGCATCGCCCACAACTCGTCCATCAACCCCGGCGACTTCTTCAGCGCCCCCAGGAACAGAAGCACCGTCATCACCGAGTTCTCCCCGCTGATCGTCAGCTTTCCCCGGCTGATCCGGTGATAATAGTGTCCCGACTCCTCGGCCGCGGCCAACGCGCCGATTTGCGTCATGTAATCCTTGATCTGCGAATGCCCGTTGCGAAACAGCACCGGACGGGCGCCCAGCCTGCCCCACTCGGCCAAGGCCATCGGGCTGACCTTCGGATCGTACAGCGCCGGCGCGGGATCCTTGCCGGTCCACTGGGTCTTCAGGCAGGTCCGCAGGATCGGCACGAACGCGAAACCGGCGGTGAGGATTCCCCGGCGGTCGCCAAAGACGATCCGATCGCCATCGCCATCGATGCCGATCACCGCGTCGCAGTTCCTCTCCCCGGCCCGTTTCACCGCCGCATCCATCTTCCCTTGGCTGGTGGGATTCGGCGATCCGGTGGGGAACTGCCCGTCGGGAATCAGCCGCATCGGCTCGATCCGCACTCCGGCCTTGTCCAACGCCATCCACAATTCAGGCCCGGCCGATCCATTGAACGTATCCAGCACCACCGCCAACCCCGCGAGCTCGCCGGGCTTGATCCCCGCCGCCTCCAGCGAGAAATCAACGTACTCCCGCGTGAGATCGACGATGTGGAGCGATCCGCCATCGCGCGGCGCCAGCTTCTCCTGCGAATGGTAAATCTCCCGAACCCGCGTCAATCCCCCCTTCGGTCCGCATTCCATCCCGATCGCGTGCACGGTGGGGATGGTGAACTTGATCCCGACATAGGGGGCCGGATTGTGCGATGCGGTGATGCCCAGCCCCATCGTCTTGGGGTGTTTCTCAGAGGCCCACAGCGTGGTGAAATATCCCTGCGGGGTGCTTACCGGCTCCAGCCGCGCGATCACGCGGAACCCGGCCGCCTCGGCCACCTCCAGCGCGATCGCCATGACCGCCGCGCACCCCAGCCGGGCATCGCGGGCGACGGTGACGGTGTCCACCCCCAACTCGCGCCCATACAGCAGCGTCGCCTCGACCAGCCGCCGAATCGCCGCGTCATCGAACTCCCCCACTTCCCAGCGGGCATCGTAAACCTTGATTGGATCGGATTGTTTCATGGGGCACCGGAATGGTTGTAAGTTGTGGATTGGAAAAAATCGTTGTGAGTTGTGAGTTGTGAGTTGTGAGTTGTGAGTGGCGGGTTGGCGGTTGGGGGTTGGGGGTTGGAAATCGCGCACGATTCCAATGGTCGTCCCCATCTTCTCTTCTCCGCCTACTGCCAACTGCCAACTGCCAACTGCCTACCGCTCCCTAATCCTTCACCTGCATCGCCAAAATCCGCGCGATCGCCTCGCAGATTTCCGTGCGGTGGATTCCGTTGAGCGCCAGCGCAAGCTGCGTCTCCATCAGACCGTATGGAATCCCCGTGTCATATCGCTGCCCCTGGGTCACCACGCACCAGTATTTGTCGGTGTTCTGCCGCAGGTGTTCCTGGGCCGCCGTCAACTGGATCTCGTTTTTCTCGCGGAGGTCGTTCTTGATGAGGTATTCCAGCGAATCGAAGATCCGCGGGCTGAACACGTGGATTCCGAAGTGGGCCAGGTAATTGCCCGCCGGCAGCCCCGGCGTCGCCAGTTGCTCGCGGGCCACCTCGATGCTCGGCTTCTCGATGATCAGCTCGGATTTGTAAATCCCCTTCGCCGGCTCGATCGGTTGGCCCTTGATGACCCCGAACAAATGCAGCATCCGCTCGACCGTGGGCTGCACTCCCGTCACCGCATCGCACATGTACTGCTCGAACACCTTGATGAGCTGCCGCGCGCAGCGGTCCTTGACATCGCTGATGTAAACATGGTCCCCCAGCATCAGCAAAAACGGCTCGTCGCCCACGAACTCCTTGGCCTGGTACACCGCGTGCCCGAACCCCTCGGGCGAACGCTGCTCGGCGAAATGCAGCCGCTCGCCGAACGCCCCCAGCTTCTCGCTCTCCAGGATCGCCCAGTCCTTGCCTCGGAAGCTCTTGACCATCTGGCTGTCCAGGCGCTTGAAATAGTCGCGGTACAAATGCTCCTCGCCCGGCTGGGTGATGATGCAAATCTCCTCGATCCCCGCGT
>JBBSAF010000330.1:0-3275 GCA_038252525.1 Tepidisphaerales bacterium | reverse complement strand
GACGGGGGGGGGTTAATTGCCGAATTTGGTAATAACCAGGGGTGTGCCCCCCGCGCGTCGGGCCCTGGCCGCCCCCGCTACGGGGGGACTGCCGGCGACGGCACGATGTGTGGACCCACGCGACTTGACGACTCACGACTCACGGCGCCGGCGGCGGCGTCGGGGGCTTGGCCCGTCGTCCGACGGCGGGACGGGTCGCCGGTGCGATCTTGATGCCGGCGTCATCGAGCAGTTGCCGGCCTTCGCCGATCTGGAGCACCCGCAGCGAATCCTCCTCGGACACTCCTTTGACGATCCGGGCGTGGGTCTCGTTGGTCGCCCCCAGCGTCACCTCCCGCGGAACATCGCGGTCGCCTTCGTGGACGAAAACATAAGTCGTGTTCCCAACGGAGTATACGCACGCCAATGGCACCGCCAAGGCGTCGTTGATGCGCTCGATGAGGATTTCGGCCTGCACCCCCATGCCGGGTTTGAGGTCCGCCGGCGTCTGGTCGAGGTCCAGATCGACCGGATATTCGCGCAAGTCCGGGTTCCACCAACGCTGCGAGTTGTCGGCCAACACGCTGATCCACGACAACTGGGCGCCGACGGGCTTGGGCACCCCCACGATCTTCACCGTCGCCCGTTGGCCCATCCGCAGCTTGGGCACCTGGGCCTCCTGCACGCGGATGACCGCCTTCATTTTCGTCACGTCCGGCAGTCGCAGCAGCAGTTGCCGTTCGCGCACCTGCGTGCCTTCTTGGATGGGGGTTTGCTGGGAGCGGTCGAAGCTCGACGAGTAAACCACCATCCCATCCGCCGGCGCCGCGATCGTGCAGGCGGCGACCTGATCGGCCAGTCGTTCGGTGCGACGACGACGCAGGACCAACGACTGCGTCTTGGCGCTGGCGTCGGCGCTCTTCTGGGAAAGATTGCTGGAGTTCTCCGCCTTGATGCGCTCTAGTTTCTGCTCGGACTGGGCGAGGGCGTTTTTCTTGCTGGCCAGATCCTTTTGGTGGGTGTAAGCGGTCAACACCTTCAGGTCGGTGGTCTTTTTGGTGAGGTCGTTCTGGGCCGTCAGCACATCCAGCTCAGACTGTTTGACATCGGCGGCAGTCACAAACCCTTTTCCGAAAAGGGATTGTGTCTGCTTGAGATCCTCTTGTTTGTTGGTCAGCGAGATTTTCGCCATGTCCACCGCCCGGCGGGCCTCATCCTCGAGCTGCGGATAAACGCCCTGGGTGTATTGCTGGAGATCGAGCTGGGCGAGGGTCAGTTCCACCTCGGCGCCTTGGAGATACGAGGCGTTGGCGCCCTTTTGGATTTCCAACTGTTCCTTGGCGGCGGTGAGGGCGGACTCGGCGGTTTGAAGATCGAGGGTCGCATCCTCAAGCTTCTGCTTGATCTGCGAGCTGTCGAGCGTGAGGACGGTTTCGCCCTTCTTGACGCTGGCGCCCTCCTTGACCACCCAAGTGATGGTGGTTTGGCCTTCGACCTTGCAGGTGATGTCGATGTTGTCGATGGATTGCAAGTCGCCGTCCTTGGCGACCTTCAGGTCCAAGGTGGTCGGGACGACGGTGAAATAAGTGCCGGCGCTGGCCGGGACGGGGGCGCCGAATTGTCGGTAGCCAACGAACCCGACGATCGCCAGCAGGGCGATGCCGATCGGCGCGATGATTTTCCAAGGGAGTCCGGGATTGGCCGGACGGGCGATGACTTTCGATGGGGCGACGCTCATAAATGCTTCTATGCAATGGGATTGCGGAAAACATCCCGCGCCCCCGCGGGGGCGACGGGCCAAGGTCCATGAGGGTATTACCGATTCGGCGCCGCGATGTTCGCCTGAAGGCGCATGCGGTCCATGGCCCGACCCAAGGCTCCGGCGCCGGGGTCGACCCGGAGGGTGCCGGTCGCCTGCAGAAATCGCAGCACGGAAATCTGCAAGTTGGCCTTGGCCGTATCGTAATCGTCCTGGGCGAGCAGCAGCGAGCTTTGGGCCTCGACGACATCGCGGGCGGTGACCTTGCCCTCTTTCAGCAGTTCGTTGGCGTAATCCAGCCGGCGTCGGGCGAGGTCGATGCCCAATTGCTCGATGCGAAGGTTTTGGCGGGCGGTCTGGATGGCGCGCAGGGCGTTTCGGGTGTCCAGCGACACCTCCGAGCGGTTTTGCGCTAGATTGCGCTGGGCCCGTTGGAGGGCGATGAGATTGCGTCGCAACTGGTTGCGTTCGGCCAAGCGGTCCACCGGCAGATCGAGGGTGACGCCCCCCTCGTAGGTGAGCGTGCGGTTTTCGATGTCCGCCGCGGGATTGTCGTACGGGTTGCCCGCCGCCACGCGCCCGTTGAGGGACAGGTCCGGCAAAAGTCCGTTCTTGGCGATGTCCACGCCGCGCCGGGCATCCTCGATCCGGTCGGCGGCGGTGCGGAGGTCGAGGCGGTAGGCATTGGCCAGCTCGACGGCGCGTTCGACGGGCAGGTCGGGCACGTCGATGGCGAGTTCGACGCCGACGAGGGTCAGATCCTCCTCGACGGGCATCCCCAGTTGGATTTTGAAGGCGTCCACCGCCGACTGGTAATTTTCCTGGGAGTTCACGAGGCTGGACTCGGCGTTCAACAGCGCTTGGAGGGACCGCTGGACCTCGAGAAAACTGATTTTTCCGGCCTCGTAAAGCGACTGGGTTCGCGCGGTGAGGGTGGCCAGATTGCGATAATTGAAGCGGCGATTGGCCACCGCCTGCTGGCGGGTGAGCAGATTGAAATACTGTCCGGCGATATCGACCACGAAGGATCGTCGATATTGCTCGAAGGCGCGGATTTGGTAGACGACTTCGCGCTCGCCGGAGATGAGCGGTTCGAGATTGACCATTCCGGCGCCACGGAGCAGCGGGATGGCGCCGCTGAGGGCGACCTCGGCGGTTTCGCCGTTGTCGATGTTGCCGTTGAGGGCGTTGACGAACCCGACGAGGGTTTCGGCGACGATTTCCCCGCCGTAGGGCAGTTGTTGACGGACGCCGGCGGAGGCGGTGGCGTTGAGCGCCGATCGGTACGCCACATCGCGCTGCCCGCCGGTGTATTGGAGTCCGGTCTTGACGAACGGTCGCGGCTCGAAGAGGTGCCGTGCGAGGGTGACATCCAGCGCGGAGAGGTACATCTCCTCCATTCGCGTCTGGTATTGGCGGCTGTGCTGGACGCCATATTCGAGGGCGCCGAACAGGTCGAGCCGTTCGCCGGCGCCGCCCGGCGCCGGCGGGCCCCGGGCCAGGGGGTCCCCCCCCCGCCGCGCGGGGGTTTGCATTC
>JBBSAF010000329.1:0-3281 GCA_038252525.1 Tepidisphaerales bacterium | reverse complement strand
TGTGGCATGGCCGCCCTCGGCTGCGTTAACCCGTTGATAAACGGATCACCCTTCCCTCAGCCGGGGGCGGCTGAGCTACATCAATCGTGTGGCATGGCCGCCCTCGGCTGCGTTAACCCGTTGATAAACGGATCACCCTTCCCTCAGCCGGGGGCGGCTGAGCTACATCAATCGTGTGGCCACATTAATCGACGGGGGCAATGGGCGAGTTGTGTGTAACAACGAGGCGCCTCGCCCCCGCCTTCCCGATCCAACCGGGTGACGACAGCGCTCCACGGCGGTTTTCACCCCCTCCAAACCCCGCTCGCGCCGGCGCCTCTCACCGCGACAGCAACTTTTCGATCCGCGCCGCCTTGGGGAACAGGATGTTGTTCTCCTTGTGGATGTGCCGATGCAGGTCCGCCTCCAACGCCACCAGCGACTCGATCATCGCCCGATAGGTGTTGCACGCATCGGCCGGCGGGGTGAATCCGTCGGTCAATTCCCGCAGCCGCGCCAACGCATCCCCGGCGTCC
Organism: Tepidisphaerales bacterium; assembly: GCA_038252525.1. Taxonomy (GTDB): domain Bacteria; phylum Planctomycetota; class Phycisphaerae; order Tepidisphaerales; family Tepidisphaeraceae; genus JBBSAF01. The sequence goes on along the minus strand of JBBSAF010000329.1, from coordinate 2,766 downwards.
TCGTGTTCGGCGATCATCACCGCGATGGGATTGTCCACCGATCCGCAGTGCGACTCCGGCAACGATTCGGCGGTGTCGAGCTTCCGGCACAGCGGAAACAGCACCCGCTCCTCCTTGAGCATGTGTGAATCCAATTCGTCCTTCAGCGCCACCGCCACCTCGTGCACCTCGATCATCGCCGGCAGCCGCTCGCCATGGCGGTTGGCCACTTTTTGCGTCAGGAACTCCACCCGCGGCAACTCCTCGCGCAGGTACGCATGGTGGGTCTTCTCGATGTGGTCGCACAGGTCGGTCATCGACGCGGTGGACCAGTCGCGCTCGCCGGACTCGGCCGTCGATGCCGGCGCCGCATCCAGTTCCGCCAGCACCGTCTCCGCAGCCAGCCCCTTTTTCGCCAGGGCGTCGCCAAGCGGGATCTTCCCGCCGCAGCAATAGTCGATCCCCAGCTTCTCGAACAGCCGCGCGCGGGCCGGGCGCTCGACGACCAATTGACCGACCGTGGACTCCAACAATGCTTGACTCATGAGATCACTCCTTGAAAAAAAAACGCGGCGATGGGCGCCGCACAACTCACGGGACCAACAATTCCTCATCCTGTGATTCGTTCAGGAACTCCGGCTTGGCGGCGTTGCCGTCGGCCCGCTCGCCGGGCTTCCCGGCGGCGTCGCGGTTGATTCGTTGCCGCAGCACGAAGATCGCCACCGCGACCATGCCGGCGGCGAAAATCGTGTCGCCGAAAACCCGCATCCAACGAAGCCTCTGCATATACGGCTGCTGGAGAAAATCAGCGCTGCGGGCGTACCACATCCCGACGTCATAGCTGACATAGGTCTGGGCCAGGCCGACGGGCAGCAGGCTCAGCAGCACCATCGCCGCCAGTCCGACATTGATCGACCAAAACGACCACTTCAGATACCGCTCGGACCACTGCGGCGCCAAGGGGTTCATCGACCGGAGACAAAACAGCGTCAGCCCGATCCCCAGCATCCCGTAAACCCCGAACAAGGCCGTATGCCCATGCACCGGCGTGGTGTTCAGCCCCTGCATGTAATACAGGGCGATCGGCGGGTTGATGAGGAACCCGAACAGCCCCGCCCCCACCAGATTCCAGAACGCCACCGCGATGAAGAAATAGATCGGCCACTTGTACAGCGTCACCCACGGCCGCGCCCGGCTGAGCGTGAGGTTCTCGTAGCCCTCGAAACCGATCAGCGTCAGCGGCACGATCTCCAAGGCGCTGAACACCGCGCCGAAGGCCAACATCGCCGTCGGCGTCCCGGCGAAATACAAATGGTGCATCGTGCCGACGATCCCGCCGGCCAGGAAGATCGTCGTGGCGAACAGCACGCTCGCCGTCGCCGTCGCCGAATTCAGCAGCCCCAACCGCGTGAACAGGAACGCGATCACCGTCGTGGCGAACACCTCGAAGAATCCCTCGACCCACAGATGCACCACCCACCAGCGCCAGTATTCGGCGATGGCGAGGTTCGTGCGTCGGCCCCACATCAACCCCGCCGCGTAGAACAGCGCGATGGCCGCGGAGCTCAGCAGGAACAGCGCCAGCAAATGCCGGCTCTCGCTGGGCCGCCGGATCGCCGGCCAGATCGCCCGCGTCATCAACCCCAGCCACAAAAACAGCCCGATCAGCAAAAACCCTTGCCAGAACCGTCCCAAATCGGCGTATTCGTACCCCTGATGCCCGAACCAGAAATTGGCGACGTTGCCCAACCGCTGCTGCACGCCGAACCATTGGCCCACCATCGACCCGCCGACGATGACGATGAGGCACACGAACAGGAAGTTGACCCCCGCCCGCTGGAACTTCGGCTCATATCCGCTGACCGCCGGGGCGATGAACAATCCCGTCGCCAGCCACGCCGTGGCGATCCAGAAAATGCCCAACTGCGTGTGCCACGTCCGCGTCACCGCGTAGGGCAGCCATTTCGACAGCGGGAACCCATAGAACGAGTCCCCCTCCACCCCGTAGTGGGCCGTCAATACCCCCATGCCGATCTGGACGATGAACAAAAGCGCCACCACCCAAAAATACTTCAGCGTCGCCGCCATCGACGGCGTGAGCCGGATCCCCAGCAGCGGATTGCGTTCGGGAACGACATGCTCCCCCTCATACTTGTGTCGCTGCACCGCCATGAACCACACCAGCGCCCCCACCCCCGCCAGCAGCACCACGATGCTCACCAGCGACCAGATCAAAATCCCCGCCGCCGGATGATTGCCCACCAACGATTCCGACGGCCAGTTGTTGGTGTAGCTGATGGTCGATCCCGGGCGCTCGGTCACGCACGTCCAAGCGGTCCAGAAGAAAAAGGCGTTGAGCTCCCGCCGACGCTCGGGCGTCTTCAGCGCGTTCGGCGGGATCGCATACGCCCGGCGCAGATCGTTCAGCGCCGCATCGTCGCCGAACAGGCCGGCGTAATGTTCCGACACCGCCGCGAACGCCGTCGCCCGGTCGGCCGAGATCGTCAGCCTGCCCGTCGCCGGATCGTAGGTGTTGGGGCGCATCGTCTCCTTCAGACGCTCCCGCAACGCCGCCTGGACCTGCGCCGGCGCCTTCTCATACGCCACGCCCGCCTGGCGATTGGCCCACAAATCCAGCAGGAACACCGACTCGCGGTGCAGCCAGTCCGCCGACCAATCCGGCGCGACATACGCCCCGTGCCCCCAGATCGACCCGACCTCCTGACCGCCCATCGACTGCCACACATTCTGACCATCGTGGATGTCGGCGCCGGTGAACAACATCTT
>JBBSAF010000328.1:0-3303 GCA_038252525.1 Tepidisphaerales bacterium | reverse complement strand
GGGGATCGCAGGCGGGCAGGAGGATGATGAACTCGTCGCCGCCGCAGCGGAAGGCCAGGTCGTCGGGGCGGAGGCTGGAGCGGATGAGTTGGCCGACGCCGCGAAGAAAGTCGTCGCCGGCGTGGTGGCCGAGGGCGTCGTTGAGCTTTTTGAAGTGATCGACATCGCCCATGAGGACGCAGAGGTCGCGTTTTTGGAGTTTGCAGCGGTCGAGCAGCGGGGGAAAGGCCTGGTCGAGGGCGCGACGGTTGAGCAGTGTGGTGAGGGCGTCGCGGGTGGCCTGGTTGCGAAGGGATCCGATGGTGCGTTCGAGGGCGTCGGTGCGGCTGGCGACGCGTTGGGAGAGTTCGGCGTTGAGTTGCTGGATTTTCACCTCGCCTTGGCGCATGGCGCGGAGGGCGTCCTGGAGGGCGGGGACCAGATCGGCGATCGGGCCGGTGAGGGCCGAGAGGGATTCGATCGGCTCGATGCCGGCGACGATGCGCGGCAGGAGGGATTTGCAGCGTCGGATGGGCCGGTGCCAGACTCGCAGGCGATGGACGATGGCGCCGGCGGCGGCGAGGACGGAGACGAGGGCCAACAGGGCTTGGGCGAGCCAAGGGGTTTGCCAAGGGGTTTGGTGGAAGGAGACGTCGGCCAGCCAGACAAGGGCGATGGCGCCGAGGGCGGCGCAGAGCCATTGGCGGAAGATGAGTTGTCGTTGGAAAATCCGTCGGCGATTGACGGCGGCGTGGTCCCGGGGGATTTGGGGCATGGGGTCTTCCACTCCGTTACCGGGTTCATCGGCGGGAATGGAATGGAGGTTGAGTGGCGAGACCGACCCCTGGAAGGGAGGGCGGGGTCGGGACGTCTCGTTGTCATGCCCAAATCGGTTGTCGTCCGCCGCGGTTCCCATGTCGCGGCGGCGCCCCGTCCGCGCTTTTAGCCGATCGCCGCCAATGACGACGGCGGTCAACGGGGGTTTTCACGAGCTCCACGCCCGCCTTCGCCCGGTCCTCCCGTTCGACAAGGGCAAGATACCCCCGCCACGCGGATGCGGTCATTGGCCTTGGTGGATGGGGGCTTTCTCCGTGGGGGTGACGCCTTCGAGGGTGTCGGTCGGGCGGGAGGTCGCGGGGGCATTGGGGGCCCAAAGGCGGACGGCGGCGGCTTGGGCTTGACGGGAGAAGTTGATGGATTCGGCGAGGATTCTCGCGGTTTCCTGGGGGGCGTGGAAGCCCATGGAGTTCTCGGCATAGACGAAGTCCAGCCGCCACTGGGCTTGGCGCTGGAGCTTGAGGATGGGGTCGAGCTGCTCGGCGGTGGCGCCGACGGCCTTGGCCTGGTTGATGGCGTCGAACATGTCGGTGGCGGCGCCGGCGGCCTGCTCGATGAGGGTGTGGGTTCGGTCCTGGATTTGGCGGACGCGGTCGACGAGTTCCTGCTCGGGATAGCGATGGCAGGTCTGGCACGCCACGTTGACGTGGAGCAGCGGGCTGCGGACCCAGTGGTCGGAGACCTTGGTGGCGCCCTCGCGCAGGTAGGGCATGTGGCAGTCGGCGCAGGCGACGCCGCTGCGGGCGTGGATGCCCTGGCTCCAAGTCTCGAACTCCGGGTGCTGGGCCTTGTATGCGTGGGCGCCGGTTTCACTGTGTGCCCAGTCATAGAACGGCGTGCCGTCGGGGAACTTGTGGTTGTCGTACGTTTTTTCGATGTCCTCGACCTTCAGCCCGTTGTTCCAGGGGAAAAAGAGGGTTTCCTTGGGGCCGCAGTAGTATTCGACGTGGCATTGGCCGCAGACGAAGGAACGCATCTCCTGTCGGGTGGCGTCGCGGTTGGGGTCGTAGGCGACGGCGCGGTTGCCTTGGCGCCAGCGTTCAATGCTGGGCAGATGCGGGACGGGGGATTCGGATTCGGCGAGGGCGGCGATTCCGCGGATGAAACCGGGGCGGGTGACGACGAGCTTCATGGTGTCGGGATCGTGACAATCGACGCAGGAGACGGGGTGGGCGGCGGTCCCGTCCTTGGGGGTGCCGTCGGGGGTCTTGGCGATCTCGGCGTAGGCCTCCTTGTAGGGCATGGCGCAGAGCTTCTCGAATCCCTTGAACATGTCGCCGTCGCCGAGGCGTTTGTAGGTGGGGATGATGGAGGCGTGGCAATGGAGGCAGGATCCGGGCTGGGGCTTGCTGAGCCGTTCGGTGTTGAGCTGGTCGGACAGCATGAACGCGTGCCCGCGGCGGTCTCGGTAGTCGATGGAGAAGGCGTAGCCGGCGAAGAGTCGCTTGAGCCAGGGATCGCGCTGGAGTTTCTGGCTGGTGATGGCCTCGCTGCCGCCGTAGCGGGTGTGGGTGGAGTCGGCGGTGCGGATGTATTGGTCGTACTCGCGCGGCCAATTGATGCCCCAGGGGACGGGGTCGGTGGTGTCCTTGGTGACTTCCACGGTTCGAACGAAGGGTTTGGCGGCCTCCATCTTGCGTTGGAAGATGTTCACCAGCAGGGCCGCGAGGGCGACGGTGACGGCGGCGGTGATGAGGACCACGAAGACGAACGGGGTCCATCGTCCGCGGCGCGGCTGGGGTTGGGTGGGTTGTTGCTCGGTCATGGTTCGGCTCCTTGCCCTGTTGAATACTTTGGTCGCCCCGGCGTTTCATCGTCCCGGCGTTTCATCGCTTCGATGTTTCATCGCCGCGGTCGGTCATCGCACCGGCCCGTGTCCGACGTCGGCATGGCAGTGGACGCACTGGACGGGATCGGATTCGTCAATGCCGATGGAAACGATGTCATGGACGAAATCGCCATGGCAGCGCAGGCAGTTGTCCTGAAGGATCCGGGCGTTGCGCGGGGTGATCATGATCGGCTCGTGGAAATCGTTGAAGGTGAAGCCCTTGGAATGGCGGTAGCCGTTGTCGGCCTTGGCGAGGTATTTGGGGATCAGATCATGGGGGAGGTGGCAATCGACGCAGCCGGCGGCCTGATGGTGGCCGGCCTTCTGCCAGGCGTCGTATTCGCTTTGCATGATATGGCAGTTGGCGCACGCCTTGGGATCGGTCGAGAAATAGCTGAGTCCCTCGGCGTAGTTGAAAGTGAAAAGTCCCAGGCCGAGGAGGGTTCCGGCGAGGAGGGCGAGGGTGGCGGCGATTTTTCCGATGGGCCAAGTCAAGGGCGTTTTCCTTGCGGTTCGTCGCCAGCGGGCGCGACAATGCCATACGTATATCCGATTGTCGGCAAAGGGAAGCCGGAAAATCCATTTTCGCAACATTCGCATCCAGATTGTCCGCTTGGGTCCGATTGCAATTGCCGGTGGTTTGCCTAACTTGTCGGGCC
>JBBSAF010000327.1:0-3310 GCA_038252525.1 Tepidisphaerales bacterium | reverse complement strand
TGCCGCGTCCTCCGCGCTCCGCGCACTCCCCCACTTACAACCTACAACTTACAACCAATCCGGCGTCTCTCCCTTTGAACTCTTTGCCATCTTTGCCTCGGTCTTGGTCTTCGCGCGCCCCGTGATCTTCGCAATCCCCCCTATCCCACCGCCGCCACCACCTTTTTCGCCGCATCCGTCAGATCCGCCGCGCCGATCAAGGTCGGCAACTCCCCCTTGGCCGCCTCCAGGATCTCCCTGGCGCGTTCGACGTTGGTGCCCTCCAGCCGCACCACCACCGGCAAATGGAACCCGATCTCCCTTCCCGCCGTCACCAGCGCCTCGGCGATGAGGTCGCATTTGGCGATCCCGCCGAAGATGTTCACCAGAATCCCCTCCACCTTCTCATCGGACAGGATGATCTTGAACGCCTCGATCGCCACCTCAGCCGTCACACCCCCGCCGACATCCAGGAAGTTCGCCGGCTCGGCGCCATGCAGCTTGATGATGTCCATCGTCGCCATCGCCAGCCCGGCGCCGTTCACCAGGCACCCGATGTTGCCATCCAACGCGATGTAATTCAGGCTCGCCCGCTTGGCCCGCACATCCAGCGGGCGCTCCTGCGACTCATCGGCCAACGCCTCGATGTCGCGGTGGCGGAACAACGCATTGTCGTCAAAGCTGATCTTCGCGTCGATCGCCAGCAGCTCCCCGCCCTTGGCCACCACCAGCGGGTTGATCTCGGCCAGCGACGCGTCGGTTTCGATGAACACCTTCGCCAGATTGACCATCAACTTCGCCGCCTCCGCCGCACGCTTGCCGGCGAATCCGAGCGCCGCCGCCAAATCCCGCGCTTGGTACGCCTGCAATCCCAACAGCGGATGGAGCGGAACCTTCAGCACCTTCTCCGGCGTCTTGGCCGCCACCTCCTCGATCTCCACGCCCCCCTCGGCCGACGCGATCATCGTGACCGTGTTGCGGGCGCGGTCCACCGTGATCCCCAGATAATATTCCTTGTCGATGTCCACCCCCGGCGCCACCAGCAGCACCGATACCGGCACCCCATCCGGGCCGGTCTGCTTCGACACCATTCGGTTGGACAGCATGAACTTCGCCGCCTGTCGGGCCTCCGCCTCCGATCGCACCAACTTCACGAAACCCGCCTTCCCGCGCCCCCCGGCGTGGACCTGGGCCTTCACCACGCACATCGCCGCGCCGAACCGACGGAACGCCTCGGCCGCGGCGTCCGGCGAACGCACCACCTCGGCGGGCGGAACCGGGACGCCATGGCGGGCCAAAATCTCGCGAGCCTGATATTCGTGAATCTTCATGCCGCGAGTCTAATCGCATCCCCACGGGTGGACAATCGCCCACCCCAAGCCCAAAATCCGCCCATGGAGCAGCACAAAACCCACCGCCCCGCCATCGTCCTCTCCAGCGGCGGTCTGGATTCCACCACCTGCCTGGCCATCGCCAAGGCCGACGGCTTTTCGCCGATCCATTCACTCTCCTTCGACTATGGCCAGCGCCATCGCCATGAGCTCGCCGCCGCCCAGCGCATCGCCGGCGCCTTCGGTGTCGCCGAACACCGCGTCATCACCATCGACCTGGCCCAATTCGGCGGCAGCGCACTGACCGGCGATGGCGAAATCCCCAAGGACCGCGCCGGCGCCGACATGGGCGCCGGCATCCCCGTCACCTACGTCCCCGCCCGCAACACCATCTTCCTCTCCTACGCCCTGGCCTGGGGCGAGGTGATCGGCTGCAACAACATTTTCATCGGCATCAACGCCGTCGATTACAGCGGCTACCCCGACTGCCGCCCGGAGTTTCTCTTGGCCTTCGAGCGCATGGCCAACCTCGGCACCCAACTCGCCACTGAAACCGGCCGGCGCTATCGCATGCACGCCCCGCTGGTCCACTTGTCCAAGGCCCAGATCATCCAACGCGGACTGGCGTTGGGCGTTGATTATTCGCTGACCCGCAGTTGCTACGACCCCGCGCCCGATGGCGCCGCCTGCGGGCGTTGCGACGCCTGCCAACTGCGCCGCCGCGGATTCGCCGAGGCCGGCGTCGCCGACCCCACGCGGTACGCCTGACGACGATTTTTTCGTATACTTCCCCCCCCGCCGGCGCCGCCGGTCGGGATCGCGCGGCACTTTCACTCACGGACACACGCCATGGGCATCAAGGTCGGCATCGTCGGGGTCAGCGGCTACGGCGGCGGCGAGGTTCTGCGAATCCTCGCCACCCACCCGACGTTTGATCTGGTCCACGTCGCCGGCGAATCCAGCGCCGGATCGAAACTCGTCGACAAGTTCCCCGGCATCGGGCGCGGCGGCGACCTGGTCATCCAAAAATGGGATCCCGCCTCCCTGCCGCACATCGACCTGCTGTTCGCATCGCTGCCCAGCGGGGAATCGTCGGCGGCCCTCGCCAAGGTCGATCACAACGTCAAGATCGTCGATATCGGCGGCGATCACCGCTTCGCCGACGGCTGGACCTACGGGCTGGCCGACGTGTGGCCCGCCGAGGTGGCCGGCCAATCCCGCGTCGCCAACCCCGGTTGCTATCCCGCCGCCACCCTCTCGGCCATCGCGCCGCTCGCCGCCGCCGGGCTGATCGACCCGGCCGACATCATCATCGACGCCAAGAGCGGCGTCAGCGGCGCCGGCCGCGGCGGCGGTTCCACCTTCGCCTACGCCGAGGTCAACGAGGATGTCGCCGCCTACGGCCTGCTCAAACACGCCCACGTCCCGGAGATGACCAAGGCCCTCTCCCGTTTGTCCGGCAAGCCCGCGAAACTCACCTTCACCCCCCACCTGATCCCCATGACCCGCGGGATCCTCTCCACCTGTTACCTTCGCGGCCAAGCCTCCACCGAACGGTGCCTCGACGCCGCCCGCGCGTTCTACGCCGACCGCCCGTTCATCCGCGTCACCGACAAGCCCCCGCACACCAAATGGGCGACAGGCACGAACTTGGCGTTCGTGTCCTACGCCGCCGATCCCTCCCGCAACCTCATTATCGCCCTCGGCGCCATCGACAATCTCGGCAAGGGCGCCGCCGGCCAAGCCGTCCAGAACGCCAACCTAATGACCGGCCAAGACGCGACCACCGGCCTCCTCGCCGCCACCCTCTGGCCCTGAGCGCGCGGATCCGCCCTCGTCTCATGGAGGGCGGCCCCCCCTGTCGCTATACCCAAGTCGGACTCTGCCCCCGCCGCTTCATGTAGCTCAGCCGCCCCGGCTGAGTGCCCGCCGTTTCATGTGCCCGCCGTTTCATGTAGCTCAGCCGCCCCGGCTGAGTGCCCGCCGTTTCATGTAGCTCA
>JBBSAF010000326.1:0-3316 GCA_038252525.1 Tepidisphaerales bacterium | reverse complement strand
CGGCGGCGGTCGCTTCGGCGTGGGTGGAATCCGCGGCGTTGTCGTCGTCGAGGTCGGATTTTCGGGTGGCCTTGGGCTGGGGGGTGGGCGCGGTTCGGGTTGGCTTGTCGGCGGATGCGTCGGACTTGGGGGCTTGTCGGGATCGGTCGAGCAAAAACTCGAAGGTGGACGATCCGGTGGACGGGTCGTTGGGACGCCACGCGGCGCGGGGGGCGACGAGGGGATTGGCGGGCCTTTGGACGGCGGTGGGCATCTTATTCCTTGGTCGAGGCCTGCGCGAGACGCATCTTCTCCATTATGAGTTCAATTCGGCTGATTTCGTCGGCGGTCTTGAACTCCTTGAGGATTTTGGAGGCGGTGCGGGGTTCCATGGCCTGGAGATAGGAAATGATGGTGGAATCGTCGAGTCCCATGAAGATGGTCTTGACCTGCTTGGCGGGCATGGCCTTGTAGAGGTCGAGGCTGTCCTGGAAGCCCTGGTCGGACTGGAGCTTGACGGCCTGGGCCTCGCGGGCGGCGAGTTGGCGTTGCTCGGTGTCGAGGGTGGCGCGGTCGCGGGTGACTTGGGCCTTGGCGAGGTCGATCTGGCGTTGGAGGGCGACGAGCTCGCGTTCGCGTCGGTCGATGCGGGCAAGCTGGGCGTCGAAGGTGTGCTGGATGAAATCGACCTGCTCGGCGGCGGTGCGGCCGGTCTGCTTGGCGAGCAGTTCGTCGAGTCGGGCGGTGGGACGGGTGGTGGGATCGTCGGGGGTCGCGAGCGGCGCGGTGGTGGGCGGCGGGGGCGGCGGGAACACAATCTGTTTGACCTGTGCGAATCGGTCGCTGTCGACGTGGCCGGTCTGGACAAGCCAGAGGGCGCCGGCGACGACGGCGAGGAAGTGGATGGCGAGAAGGATGACCAGGAGGTTGAGGATTTTTTTCATGCGTCGACCGGTTGGTTGGGTTCGGCGGCGTCGGGGGCGTCATCGGAATGCCAGTGGGTCAGTTGCATCCCGATTTCGTCGGATTCGGTGAGTTCGCGCCGGGCGAGGTCGGCGAGCCAGCGGTCGCGGTGGCGTTCCTTGAGTTTCTCGATGACCTTGCGGTACTTGGCGGCGTCGGCGAGGGCGCGCTGGCGCTGCTGTTCGAGCTGGGTGCGATGCCGGAGGACGGCTTCGAGCTGGAAGGTGAACTTGGGCATGGTCGGGGGTCCGGTGGATCAGGTCAATTCTTGTTGGAGGGTTTGGCGCCGCGGGCGGCCTGGGATTTGAGGACGCGGTCGAGCTGTTCGATCCATTGAAGCAGTGCGAGGGCGTCGGCGCGGGAGGAGGCGAGGGTGGCGGGTTGGTCGGGGGTTTGTTGGAGGAACTGGACGATGCGGGGCCGGGCCTGGACGGCGAGGTCGAACTCGGGGTTGGCGCCGGGGACGTAGGCGCCGATGTTGACCATGTCCTCGATCTCGGTGTAGACGGCGGTGAGCGTCATGATGCGGCGGGCGGCGCGGAGATGATCGGCGTCGCAGACATCGGCGCGCACGCGGCTGATGCTCTGGAGGATGTCGATGGCGGGGAAGTGGCCTTTGTTGGCCAGGGATCGGCTGAGCCAGAGGTGGCCGTCGGTGATGCCCTTGACGGCGTCGGGGATGGGTTCGTTGAAGTCGTCGCCTTCGACGAGGACGGTGTAGAAGCCGGTGATGGATCCGGTGGCGGAACGGCCGGCGCGTTCGAGGATTTCGGGGATGAGGGCGAAGACGCTGGGGGGGAAACCCTTGGTGGCGGGCGGTTCCTTGGCGGCGAGGCCGATTTGGCGTTGGGCGTGGCACATGCGGGTGAGGGAGTCCATGAGGAGGAGGACATCGAGGCCGCGATCGCGGAAATATTCGGCGACGGCGCAGGCGACCTTGGCGGCTCGGACACGGAGGAGGGCGGGGTCGTCGCTGGTGGAGACGATGACGACGCAGCGGGCGAGGCCGTCGGGACCGAGGGCGTTTTCGATGAACTCCTGGACCTCGCGGCCACGTTCACCGATGAGGGCGATGACGGAGATGTCGGCGCTGGTGTGTTTGGAGATGGAGCTCATGAGGGTGGATTTGCCGACGCCGGGGCCGGAGAAGATGCCCATGCGTTGACCGAGGCCGCAGGTGTGGAGTCCGTCGATGGCGCGGATGCTGGTGGCGATGGGCTGTCGGATGTTGACGCGGTCGAGGGGGGTGACGCCGCGGGCGTCGATGCGTCGGGATTCGGAGAGGGGGAGGGGGCCTTTGCCGTCGATGGGGTTGCCGAAACCGTCGAGGACGCGGCCGAGGAGCTGGTCGGAGCACCAGATTCGGGGGGAGGCGGCGAGGCTGGCGACGCGGTCGCCGCGTGCGACGCCGAGGGGGGGCGTGAGGGACATGAGGAGGGTTTTGTCGGCCTGGAATCCGATGACCTCGGCGGTGGAGGATCGGCCGCCGAGGCTGTGGATGCGGCAGAGGGCTCCGAGGGGGAGCGCGAGGTCGGTGGCCTCGATGGTGAGTCCGCTGATGCCCTGGACGGCGCCGACGACGCCGAAGGGCATGGCGGATTCGACGGCGTCGAGCTGGGCGGCGAGATGGCGCGGGGGCGCGGCGGTGGTCATGGGGCGCCTCCGGTGGGCGGGGAAGGCAGGAGGTCGGCGACGACGCGGTCGAGTTGGGCGTCGAGATCGGCGTCGATGGCGCCGTTTCGCGTGAAGATTCGGCAGCCGCCGGGGGCGAGGGCGGGGTCGTCGATCAGCTCGACGTGGGCGAGGGTCGGCCACTGGAGTTGGAGCTTGGGGAGCAGTTCGGCGAGGACGGCGCGTTGGTCGGGGTGGATGGCGATGCGGAGGTCGGCGGCGTGGACGACGAGGCGCATGGCCTCGGAGAGATTGGCGGCGAGGACGGCGGGATCGAGGAGGCCTTGGCGCTTGGTGACGCGGCGGGCGATGGCGATGGCGAGCTCGATGACCTCGGCGAGGGCCTGTGATTCGAGATCGCGGCGGGAGGCTTCGACGGCGGCGGCGGCGGCGGAGACGGCGTTGAAGGCTTCGGTGAAGCGCTGGCGGTGTTCGGCGAGGGCGGCGTCGTGGCCGGTTTTTTGGCCGACGGAGAGGCCTTCGGCGTGGCCGCGGAGTTGGCCTTCGGAGTGACCGTCGGCGACGGCGCGTTGGCGAAGGGCGGCGGCTTCGAGCTGGGCTTCGGAGAGGAGGTTTTCGGCTTGGCGGCGGGCAGTGAGGAGGATGCGCCGGGCCGCGCCCTCGATGTCGGTCATGGAGAAGGGCTTGGCGGAGGGGGGGGCGAGGTTGGCTTTGATGAGTGGCATGGGGGGGAGGAGGTTGT
>JBBSAF010000325.1:0-3319 GCA_038252525.1 Tepidisphaerales bacterium | reverse complement strand
TGCGTCCCCGCGCCCCATCGCATGGACAGCCTCGCCGCATTGTCATCCACAATTCGCCCGTCGCCCCCGCTGCTTCGTGTAGCTCAGCCGCCCCGGCTGAGTGAAGGGTGATGGGCGTGTCAACGCGGGACACAGCCGAGGGCGGCTGTGCCACCTATCTCTTTGCTGCACTGTGGTTTAGGGCGATAAACGACGTGTACATGACAACGAGGCGCCCCGCCAACGCCCTTTTTTTATCGCTGAATTGGCAAAACCCTTCCGATCGCGCCCCCGCTCCCCCCCCTCCCCATTCCCCTCACCCCCCCAACAACTCCTCCGATTCAATCAACTTCTTGGCCAACTCCGCCATCGAAATCCGCCGCCGCTGGCTTTCCAACTGCAACCGGTGATGCGCCTCGGCCTCATCCAACCCCAACCGCTTCATGAAAATCCCCTTGGCCCGCTCCACCAGCTTGCGGTTCTCCAAGGTCAACGCCAAGTGGTCCTTTTCCTTCCGCAACAATTCGATATCCCGGAACCGCCCCAACGCGACCTGTATCTGGGCATGCGCCGCCGCCGGCGCGACCGGCTTGACCAGGTACCCGAACACCCCCGCCGCCCCCGCCTGGGCGACCCATTCCGAATCGTCCGCCGACCCGACGACAATCACCGGCGCCCGCCGACCGTCGGTGAGCACCTTCGCCAGATTCACCCGCTCGGCCTGCTCGCCATCCAGCGCGATCATCACCACATCCGGGTGATGCATCTCGAACAAGTCATTTGCCTGCTTCAGCTCCGCGGCCTTGGCGACCACCGTCACCCCCAGTTCCGCCAACGGCGACAACATCGCGTCGATGTCGCCGCCGACGATCTCGACCACGAGCACACGAAGGGAATCGGATTGTGGGGCGATTTCAGCCATTGGTTTTCCCGTCCATTCACGACGGGAACCTCGATTACCGCGACTCCCCCTGCCCAATGCACACAACAACACCCGCCCGCCTCGACGCCGGCATCGAACAACCTCCTCGTTGTGGAAAAAAGACGGTCTACGACGACGCGCGCGCGGGCCTCCAAACAGTCATCGTCGTGGCCGGTGGGTCATCTTACCACCGACTTGGCCAATCGACCAATGCTATGCGCGCCGATTACGAAAGCGCCCCAATGATTCGATTCCATGACGAATGCCTCCATTCCATGGCGAATCCGCCCCCCTCGGGCAATAATTCGCCGCCCCAACCGTTGAATGAAGGAGAGTGGGCGCCCCATGAAACACAAAAACGCATTCACCCTGGTCGAATTGCTCGTCGTCATCGGCATCATCGCGGTGCTGCTTGGCATCCTGCTGCCCACCATCAACCGCGCCCGGGCGGCGGCCAACCGCGTCGCCTGCCGATCCAACATGAAACAGCTCGGCGCCGCCTTCACCATGTACCTCAACGACTCCCGCGGCAAATTGCCGCGGATCAACACCCTGCCCTCCGATCCCCCCCCGGCCGACAACCCCCCCACCGCCCCGGAACTGTTCGGGCCGTACTTGGGGAACAACGCCCAGGTGTGGCGCTGCCCCAACGATGTCATCCGCAAGATCGTCGCCCCGGTGCCAACCTACTTTGAGTTCGAGACCAGCAGCTACCAATACAACCCCATGCTTTCGGCAGGTTACGCCGGGAAAAAGTTGCAGGACACCCCCCAATATCAGCAAAACCAGTCCTTGGCCCTCGTGACCATCTTCTGGGAATATGAGGCCTTCCACGGCAAGTCCGGCCAGTCCGGTTCCAGCAACTACGTCTTCGCCGACGGACACGTCGCCGATTTGATTGATTAGCGCAAGCCCTTTGGGAGACGCCACATGCAATCCACACCCCCCGCACCCAATGCCTCCCCCAAACGCCCCTGGAAAAAATGGGGGCGGATCGCCGCCATCGCCCTCCTGGTCATCAGCGCCTCGGTCTGGGCCATCAACCGTCGCGCCCCCAAGCCCGACGCCGACATCCAAAAGGTCGTCAAATACGTCGCCAGCGAGCGATTCGCCGACCTCACCCCCGAGCAAAAACAACCCTACCTCGACCGCATGCGCCAGATGCCCCGCGAGGACCGCTCGGCCATGCGCGATGCCAACCTCAGCGAGGACGAACATGACCGACTCCGCGAAAACGCCTTCGGCAACATGATGGGCCAACGCATCGAGGGGTATTTCGCCCTCCCCGCCGGCCCGCAGCGGTTGGCGTTCCTCGACAAGATGATCGACGAAGGCGAACAGTGGCGCCAACGCGCCGCCACCCGTCAGGCCGCCAACCCCGCCGACGGACCCAACGCCCAGGGCAACCGTCCCGACGGTCAGCGTCGCGGGGGTCGCGGCGGCGGATGGAACGACCCGGCCCGGATGAAGAAAATGATCGAACGTATGCCCCCCACCCGACGCACCCAGTTCGCCGAGTTCTTCTCCGCCATGGAAAAACGCCGCGCCGAACGCGGCCTCCCCCCCATGCGCGGTCCCGGCGGAAGGTAAAAGCAGTTGTCAGTGGTCGGTTGTCAGTTGCCAGAGGTCGGAAAATGCGGGAAGTTGCCCGTTGTCAGTTGCCAGTTGAGAGCAAATGCGGGAAAGTGGTCCGTGGCGTGCGGCGCACCCAACCAATTCGGCATGCGCCTATTCGGCCACTGACCACTGACCACTGACAACTGACCCCTGTTTCCTCCCCCATGTTCTCCCAAACGATGGAATATGCCCTTCGCGTGATGGTTCACTTGGCAAGCCTGCCGAGGGACGCCGGGGCGCCCACCATCGCCCAGATCGCCGTGGCCACACAAACGCCCAAGGGCTATCTCGCCAAGGTCCTGCGAAACCTGGGCCGGGCGAAACTCGTCATCTCCCAGCGCGGGGTGTACGGGGGGACGACGCTGGCCCGACCGGCCGACCAAATCAGCGTGTACGACGTGGCCGAGGCGGTCGATCCCATCGAGCGCATCCTCACCTGCCCGCTGGGTTTCAAGAGCCATGGGACCAACCTGTGCCCCATGCACCGCCGATTGGACGACGCCATCGCCACGGTCGAAAAGGCTCTCCGCGACAGCACCCTCGCGGAACTGCTCGCCGACCGGACCGGCAGCACCCCCATGCGGGAATAGACCGACCCCGCGCCGCCGACCTCCCCTGGTTGTCATACACACGTCGCCTGCGACCCTAAACTGCGCTCCTGAAAAGAGATATGTGGCATGGCCGCCCTCGGCTGTGCTAACCCTTTGATAAGCGGATCACCCTTCCCTCAGCCGGGGGCGGCTGAGCTACATCAATCGTGTGGCATGGCCGCCCTCGGCTGTGTTAACCCGTTGATAAGCG
>JBBSAF010000324.1:0-3331 GCA_038252525.1 Tepidisphaerales bacterium | reverse complement strand
TTGGCGGGCGATGGGCGCAGCACGCGGAGCGGCGTGAGAAGAAGTGAACCCTCGCGCGGGGGAGGCGTGGGCGGGCGATGGGCGCAGCACGCGAAGTGGCGCGAGAAGAAGTGAACGCTCGCGCGGGGGAGGCGCTGCGGGGGAGGCGGGTACGGAAGAGGCCGCCGACCGGGGTGGGGGATCAGATTGCCGAATCCGGGTCGAGGAAAGCCCGCACGCGGTCCAGGAGGTCGATCAGGAAATCGTCGTCGTCGAGGTGGGCCACGAAAGCCACGTCGCGCTGGCGATAATCCAGCGATTTGAGTTGGTGGGGGTATAGCCAACCCTCGCGTTTCATCGCCGGGAGGGGTGGAAGTTTCACCATCATGTTTTGGCCGGCGAGGCGGGGGTCGGGGTGGAACTTGGTCGTTCCGGGAACGACGATGATGAATCCGGTGGCCTTGGCGAAGGCGAGGGTGCTGAGGACGACGGCGAAATGCGGGCCGGTGAGTTCGTGTCCCGCCGACGGGTCGAGGTTGAGGTGGACGACATCCCCGCGGCACGGATGGTAGGTCCGTTGGCTCACAGGATTTCCTTGCCGACGCGATCGGGGAGCAGATCGGGTCCGCAGAGGTCGGGAGTGACGCCTTCGAGCAGTTCCCGCTCGGTCCATTTGCGGCGGCGCTTGGCGCGGCTGATGGTGATGGTTTCGCCCTTGACCTGGACATCCACGGCGGCGCCCTCACGAAGCCCCAGGCGTTTAACGCCCTCCTTGGGGATGCGGAAACCGAGGCTGTTGCCCCAACGCGCGACATTGCTGGTTTTTCGGAACGTGCCAAGCGTCATGAGGGATCTCCAAAGGATGGACGGGGTGTGCCCATTTTTCCGGGCAAGCCGCGCGTTTCACCGGGCCGACCCGCGCTGGCGCCATATAAAACGGGGGTCGTGTCTCTCAAAGAGCCACGTTGCCCGGATTTTTTGGGCACACCCGATGGACGGGGGATGCACGCCGCCCGGGTTCATGTCCACCGGGGAATCAGCTTCCGCGCGATGGCGAGGATGGCGACGGGGCGTCGGTGACGGGGGAGGTGCGGGCGGGGTCTTGGAGGTCGCCGACGAGGGTGGTGGTGGATTCGACCTCGACGCGGCGGTTGAGGACGCGGGTGTCCTCGGTGTAGGCGCGCTTGGCGACCGGCTCGAAGGTGGAGCAGCCGACGACGCGGAGGATCTCCGGTTCGACACCGCGGGAGACGAGTTGGTCGGCGACGGCTTGGGCGCGGCGGAGGGAGAGGTCCATTTTGCGGTCGGCCGAGGCGTTGTCGGGCAGGTCGTCGACGGAGGTGTGGCCTTTGACGAGGAAGACGTTGCGGTGGCCGCGGATGAGCTTGGCGATCTGGTCGAGCTGGCCGAGGGCCTCGGTGGTGGGGGTGGCGACGGCGGATTCGAAGAGGACGCGTCCACCGACGATGGCGTCGCGGCCGGGGCGGATGCTGGTGACCTCGCGGTCGGTTCCTTGGGCTCCCTGGGGACGGACGTTGGTCTCGCCGCCCTCGCCGGGGCCTTGTTGGCGTTGGCGTTTTTGGATCATGGCCTGATCGACCGGGTCGCTGCTGGTCGGATCGGGCTGGTAGCCGAAACCTTGGCGGATTTCGCCGATGGTTTCGAGGTAGTCATCGGTCATGGCGGCGGCTTGGGCGGCTTTTTCGGGGGTGGAGGAGTCGGCTCCGGGCTTGGTGACCCAGAGGATGACGAAAAAGCCCATCATGAGCATGACGAGATCGGCGAAGGTGAAGATCCATTCGGGGCACTCCTCGCCTTCCTCGCACTTTTTACAATGGGATGCCTTGGCCATGGGGTTTCACCGGGTTGGGGGTTATCGAGCGTCGTTCGGGATCGCTCCCTGACGGTCGCGGCTCGTAAGGAACGGTCGCGGCTCGTAAAGAACGGTCGCGTGTCGTTGACACCCGTCGCGCGAGGGGCGGATCGCTCGGCGGACGGAAAATACCCGCTCCCTTACGGTCGCGGCTCGTACAAACGGTCGCGGGCGCGGGGGAGGGTCGCTGGGAACCGCATACCACCCCAAGCGCGCCGAATACGGGCGTACAAACAGTCGCGTGCGCGGGGGAGGGTCGCGGATCGTCCATTTCGGTCGCGGGGTGGGCCGCGTCTCGGGTTGTCGGTCGTCAGGCGGCCTTGGGCATCGCGTTTTGTTGTTTGGCGCTGAGGAAGCTGAGCAGTTGCATTTCGACGACGCGGGGGTTGTTGCCGGCTTGGATGCTGAGGACGCCTTGGAGGATGATTTCCTTGCAGAAGGCCTCCTCGTGGCTGCGGATGCCGAGTTTCTCGGCGATGGGGCCGGCGATGAGGTTTTGGAGGATGCAGCCGTACAGGGTTCCGGTGAGGGCGATGGCGAGTGCGGCGCCGATGACGCTGGCGTCGCCGCCGAGGTTTCGGAACATGGCGACCTGGGCGATGAGGGTGGCCATGAGTCCGAAGCCGGGTCCGAACTTGGCGAGGGAGCCGAAAAAGTGTTTTCCGTGCTTGTGCCGTTCGGCCATGGCGTCGATTTCGATGCGGAGAATGCGTTCGATGATTTCGGGGTCGGTGCCGTCGATGGTGAGTTGGAGTCCGCGACGGAGGAAGGCATCGGGGGCCTCGCGGGCGACGGTTTCGAGGGCGAGGACGCCGTCGCGTCGTGCGGTTTCGGCGTAGGAGACCATTTCCTTGATGAGGTGTTGGATGTGGAGTTCCTTGTTGAACATCCACTTTTTGATGTAGCCGACGGCTCCGGTGATGTTGTGCAGGGGCATGGAGAGGAGGGCGGCGCCGAGGGAGCCGCCGAAGACGAGGAAGATTTCGGCGGGCTTGAAATAGGCCTCGAGGGCGCCGTGGGAGGCGTGGAACATCGAATAGAGGACGGCGCCCCAGGCGAGGAGGAGTCCGAATAGGGTTCCGAGGTCCATGAGCCGCGCTCCAAGGGGTGGGCGGGCCGCCGATCCCGGCGATGGCGGCCTTGTAGGTGATTTCGGCATTTTCGGGGGGATGCGCTGAATGATTATCGGAACCATGGGGGCAAAGGGGCAAAGAGGGACAAAGGGGTTGGCGGGGGGGGGCGCGGTCTCGTTGTCATCCATAACTCCCCCATGCCTGCGGCGGTTTCCAGGTCGCGGGGGCGCCTCGCGACCGTTTTTCCAATGCAAGGCGATGAGGACGGCGCTCAATGGGGGTTTTCACAACTTCCAACCCCGTCTTCGCCCGGTTATTCTCCCCGGACGGGGCGGAGGCGGCCCCGCGACGAGGGGACGGCGGCGGGCGGCGGCGGAATTAGGTGTGACAACGGGGCGCCTCGCGA
>JBBSAF010000323.1:0-3387 GCA_038252525.1 Tepidisphaerales bacterium | reverse complement strand
GGTAGGCGGTAGGCGGTAGGCGGAGGGGGGGTAGGCGGGGGGCCGGTTGCGGGCAAGGGGGGGATTTGTGCGGGGGGGGGGGGGATGTTAGGATCGGGCGGTTCATGCGGGGCGTGGACGGCCAATCGACATCACCTTCAGTCACGGAGTTCCGCGATGGATAAATCGGCGAATCGAAACGGGAAACGGATCGGGGCGGCGGCGAATCGGTGGGTTGAATCGCTGGAGACGCGCCGGCTGCTGGCGTCGGTGGCGCCGACGGTCCCGAACGATCCGCTTCTGGATTATCATTTCGGGAAAATCGATCTTCCCCGGGCGTGGGCGATGGAGAAGGGTTCGGCGGATGTGATCGTGGCGGTGCTGGACACCGGGGTGCAGATCGAACACCCGGACCTGGCGGCGAACATCTTCACCAACACCAACGAGATCGCCAACAACGGGATCGACGACGACCGCAACGGGCATGTGGACGATGTTCACGGATGGGACTTCGTGGCCGACGACAATGTGGCCAACGATGTCGTGGGGCACGGCACGCACGTGGCCGGGACGATCGGGGCGGTGGGGGACAACGGGATCGGGACCAGCGGGGTGGCGCAGCATGTGAAATTGCTGCCGGTGAAGGTGCTGGGGGATGAGGGTTCGGGGACGTGGAATCAGATCATCGCGGGGATCAAGTATGTGACGGAGTTGAAGAAGGAGGGATTCAACATCGTGGCGATGAACGCGAGCCTGGGGGGCGCGGCGTTTCCGGCGCCGCCGGCGCTGGAGCCGGCGCTGGCCGAGGCCAACCGGCAGGGGATTTTGTTCGTCGTGGCGGCGGGGAACAGCGGGTTGAACCTGAACGGCACGCAGGAGGTCCCGGCGAAGTTCTCGGGGAGCCTGCCGGGGGTGATCACGGTGGGGGCGACCGATCAGGTCGATGCGCTGGCGTCATTCTCGAATTACAGCGAGGCGCTGGTGGACGTGGCGGCGCCGGGGGTGGACATCACGAGCACTTGGCCGACGGATTACGATGCGTTGCTGTCGGGGGAGCCGATGGCGGTGTCGCCGGGCGGGGGCTACAACACGATCAGCGGCACGTCGATGGCGACGCCGGTGGTGAGCGGGATCGCGGCGCTGCTGAAGTCGCACCGGCCCGGCGCCACGATGGACCAGATCAAGGATGCGATCCTCAAGGGCGCCGAGCGGGTTTCGACGCTGGCGCCGCTGTATTCGCTGCCGGGCAAGGTGCGGACGGCGGGTCGGGTGAACGCGTATTATTCGCTGTTGGCGCTGGACAACACGCTGGCGGGGCGGGACGCGGCGACGCATGGGAATTGGGTCAACGCCTACGGATCGCAGGGTTATTACGTGGTCGGCGACACGATGAACCTGCCGATCGGCGGGATGACGGTGGACGGCGCCACGGAGATCGCCGGGCGGGCGGGGGCGGCGAATCCGGCGGGATTGCTCAGTCTGCAACAGCCGGGCAAGCATGTGCTGAACCATCTGGCGACGACCGGGACGATGAAGCTGAACTTCAACTTCGCCGACGGCGAGTCGCATTTGGTGACGCTGTATATGGCCGATGTCGAGCGGCAGGGGCGTTCGCAGGTGATCGAGCTGGTGGATGTCGGGGCCGGACGGCGCAATGACGGCGTGGCGGTGTCGAGCTTCCAGACCGGCAAGTACGTGACGTTCCGCGTGACCGGCACGCAGCAGGTCTGGGTGACCAACGCGGCGGCGGGACGGACGGCGGTGGTGGACGGGGTGTTCGTGGACGCCGCGGCGGTCCAGCCGCTGGCGTTCGTGGGGACCGACGACACGTCCGCCGGGGCGTGGCGGACGGGCCACGGATCGCAGGGGGCGTTCATCGTGGGGCAATACACGGGATTGCCGGACTACGCCCGGTTGCAGATGTCGGGCGCGACGGGGGTGGTGCGGCAGCTTCGCTCGGCCGACAAGCGGGCGCTGGAGCGGCTGGGGGACACCGGCGGGATTCAGGCGTATTACGCGACCCCGGACGTGATGACGCTGGATGTGAACTTCGTGGATGGGCGGACCCACAATGTCGGGTTTCACATGGCCGACTATGAGCGGGCGGGACGGGTGCAGAAGATCGAGGTCATCAACGCCGACTCCGGGCAGGTGGCCGACACGCGATTGGTGGGGGATTTCGCCGATGGCAAGTATCTGACGTGGCGATTGAGCGGGCATGTGGCGATCCGCATCACGCGGGTGGCCGGTCCGAGTGCGGTTCTGAGCGGGATTTTCTTCGATGCCCCGCGCGAGCGGTCTCAGTTCCTGGGGATCGACGCGACGACCAACGGGAATTGGCGGGGGATGTACGGCGCCGACGCGGCGATCATCCCCGGCGAGTCGGGATCGCTGGGATATATCAGCGCCCTCGGCGGACAGTGGTACGGCAACGCGGCGAACCTGGTGAATAACGACCCTCGGGCGCCGCAGTCGATCCTCGGCGGGTTCACCGCGCGGGGCTCGGCGTATTGGGGGACGCGGACGACGATGACGTTCGATCTGGACCTGGGGGATGGCCCGGCGGTGCGGACGGCGTTTTATTTCGCGGATTATGAGCGGCTGAACCGCGCTCAGCGGGTGGAGGTGGTGGACCGGAGCACCGGCGCGGTGCTGGCGACGCAGGACATCCGCGATTTCGCCGGCAAGGGCAAATACGCGGTGTTCAACCTCGCCGGACAGGTGCAGGTGCGGATCACGCGGCTGGCGGGCGTCAGCGCGGTGGTCAATGGGGTGTTCTTCGGGTGAACGTGGGGACTGGCGGAAGACGACCCATCGCCGGCGGCCGCGGATTTTTCGCGTGGCCGCCGGTTTTTCATGGGTATGATCGCAACTCGGGGATGTGGGACGGCGCATGACGATGGCGGAACCGGACAGGGCGAGGGCCGAGGGCGGCGGGGCGCGGTCGCGTTGGCGACATGTGGTGTTCGTCGAGCCGCACCGTCGTCGCCGGCCGATCGACTTCAATCCCGATCCCGGGCCGGAGGACGGTCGGGCACCGGAGCAGATGACGGCGGCGGGTCGGGAGGACGAGGCGTTCGTGCGCTGGCTGTTCGAGCGGGCGGGGCTGGACGCGCGGGTCTATCGGATGGAGACGCTGCGCCGGCGGATGGCGTCGTGCCTGCGGCTGCTGCGGGTGTCGGGGACCGCCCAGGCCAAGGTGCTGCTGATGGAGAAGCCGGAATTGACGCCGGCGGCGGTGGGGACGATGGTGATCGGGGTGACGGGGTTCTTCCGGGATGCGGGGGTGTTCGAGGCGCTGGGGACGACGATCCTGCCGGAGCTGCTGGACGGGCGGGCCGAGGGTCGGATCTGGTGCGCGGGGTGTTCGGACGGGGCCGAGGCGTATTCGGTGGCGATGGTGCTGGC
>JBBSAF010000322.1:0-3411 GCA_038252525.1 Tepidisphaerales bacterium | reverse complement strand
TCCCGCACACTCGTTCCCCGTTCCCCATCCCCGCTCCCCATCCCCGGTCCCGCTCGCAACCCCCCCGCCGCGCCGATACCCTGTCCGCCGTCATGGCCTCCCACGACTACGCCTGGCATCACGGGTTGGTCCATTACCAGAAACGCGGCATGGGCGATCCGCTCGTGCTCATCCACAACATTCATCCCGGCGCCAGCCTCCGGGAGTTCGACCGCAATATCGACGCCCTCGCCCGATCCTTCACCGTCCACGCCATCGACCTGCTCGGCTTCGGCCTCAGCGAGGCCCCGCGACTGAAGTACCGGGCGGCGACCTACATCGAGTTGATCTTCGATTTCCTGCGCGAGGTCGTCGCCAAGCCCGCCCACGTCATCGCCGCCGGGCTGTCGTGCGCCTATGTCACGGAGGTCGCGGCCCAGCGTCCCTACCTGTTCAACCAACTGGTCTTCATCTGCCCGCGCAGCGAGCCGACGGGGCTGGACTCCCCGCGCTGGTTCGCGGCCGTGCGGCATTTCCTCATGACCACCCCCCCGCTGGGGTCGGGTTTTTACGAGACCATGATCGGGGATTATGAGCTGCGCCAATTCCTCCTGGAAAACTTCCATCACCCCAAGAACATCACGCGCGAGTTGATCGAGCAACTGCAGGAATACGCCCGCCGGCCGGGCGCCATTTACCCCTATGTGAGCCTCATCACCGGCTATCTGGATTTCGATTTGCTGAGCGCGTTGCCGCAGGTCCAGGCCCCGCTGCTGCTGATCTGGGGGCGCAACGCCAAACCCACCCCCGTCGAGCACTCCGTCCGGCTGGCCGCGCTCGCCCGCCACTGCCGCGTCGAGGTGGTCGAACACGCCGGCGCCTGGGTCCACCAGGAGCAATCCGCCGCCGTCAACCGCATCCTGCTGGACACGCTGAAATAAGGGCGCCCGTCCACTGTGAAGTGTCCCTTGCCCTCTCGCCATTGCCCGCGCCGAACGCGAGGGTATCCTGTTGCCCAGTCGTCCCATCGACCTTCACGGAGATTTTCATGCCACGCCTGTTCCACTTCGTCGCGGCCTGCATTCTCACCCTCCTCGCCGGTATCGTCCCCGTCGCCGGCGCCCAGCCGCTGGCCGACAAGATTCCCGCCGATGCCATGCTCTATGTCGGCTGGCGCGGCGCCGATGGCTTGGCCGCACCGTATGCCCCATCGCGACTCAAGCAGTGCATCGGCGCATCGAACATTCCCGCCGTCTTCACCCGGCTGCTTCCCCAGGTCCTCGACAAAATCCAGGCCGAGGGCGCGAACGCCGACGAAATGAAGGCCATCGCCGCCGCTTATCCGATCCTGTGGAAACATCCCGTCGCGCTCTATGTCACCCAGCCGATGATCGTGCCCGGCCATCCGTTGCAGCCTTACGCGGCGATCCTGTGCGATGCCGGCGCCGACGCCGGCGCCTTGTCCAAATCGTTCGGCGATCTCGCGGGCGAGATGCACATGACCGCCGGCGCCGATGGCACCCACGTCTGGCTGGTTTCCCCGCAAATCGCCGAGCGGTTCCAGAACGACATCGCCAACCCGCTGGCCAAGCACCCGGCGTTCGTCGCCGCCCTCGGGCAGGTCGCCGCCGACGGGGCGATCGTGGCGTATTTCGACGCGGGCGGACTGCTCAAAATCGTCAATGACATCACCGCTCGGCCCATCGACCCCAACGCCCATGCCGATGCCCCGATGACCAATGCGATTTGGGCGAAAGTCCCCGGCGCCTTTGGTTTGACCGGACTGACGACCCTCTCCTGCTCCGCCGGTTTCGACGGGCCGGACTGGATCACCCGCGCCTTCATCGGCGCCCCGGCCCCCCGCGACGGGCTGTTGAAACTGCTCGATTCCAAGCCGCTGTCCGATGATGCCCTGAAAATCATCCCCAAGTCCGCCACCAACCTGACCACCCTACGATTCGATCCGGCCGAACTGCTTCAACACCTCCGCGCCGGCCTCGACCGGATCGACCCCACCGCCCGACGGACCTTCGAGCAGGTTCTCGGCGCCGGCAACCTCATGCTTGGGGTCAACATCGAGCAAAACCTCTTGGCGCCCCTCGGCGACACCTGGATGGTCTACCGCGCCCCCGACATCGCCGGCGGCGGCGAACTGGCCACCGTTCTCGCCTGCCCGCTGGACGATCCCCAAAAGGCCGCACCCGCCTTGGCCGCCGTGGACCGGCTGGTCAACACCCTGTTGGCCGGGCAGCTTCGGCGATCCGGTTTGACGGTGAAAATCCGCGAGGTCCAACAAGGCGATTTGACGATCCACTACGCCGCGACGCCGCTGATTTCGCCGTCGTGGCTGGTCGATAAAGGCGTGCTGTATATGGGTTTGTATCCCGAGTCGGTGGCCGCCGCCGCGACCTTCGCGCGGTCGGGGGCACCGTCGATCCTGGAAAACGAATCGTTCCAGGCCGTTCGCAAGTCGTTTC
Source organism: Tepidisphaerales bacterium (assembly GCA_038252525.1). GTDB lineage: Bacteria > Planctomycetota > Phycisphaerae > Tepidisphaerales > Tepidisphaeraceae > JBBSAF01. The sequence goes on along the minus strand of JBBSAF010000322.1, from coordinate 955 downwards.
TCCAAAAGCAGTTGCGTTCGGTCGATTTCGCGGACCTGCCCAAGACCGCCAGCGATGTTTACGCCCTGATGCTCCTCGGCGAGCGGGCGTACATGGGCTTCGCCGATTTGTTCGGCCTCGACGCCCCGGCGTTGGTCCTGCCGCCCATGGATCGCCTTCGGCCGATCCTAACCCCCGCCGGCGGCGTCACTTGGACCGATGACGCCGGCTGGCACCTGCAGTCCCGCGGCCCGTTTCCCGAGAGCTCCAACTTCGCGGGCGTGATCAACGCGGCCATGAACCAATACCCGGCCCTGTTCGGTGGCATGTACTTCGTCTTCGCCCGCGAGCGCGGTCAAGCCCAAACGGTCGTCTCCGCCTCCTACCTCCGTCAGATCGGCGTGGGGATCATGATGTACGCCAACGATCATAAAGGCATGACGCCGCCGGACTTGGGTTCGCTCATCGCAGCCAACTATTTCGGTCAAGACCTCGGCGTCGCCAACCTGTTCATCAGTCCGAACGCCCGCGAAATGTCCGTCATGCCGGCCGACCTGAAGGATCTGCCCCAATGGGTCAACCAGGCATCGAGTTACGTCTACGTCCTGCCGAACTTCGACATCACCAAGGCCAAGGCGCCGGGAATGTTGGTCGTCGCCTATGACAAGTTCCCCAACGCCGACGGCACGACTGCCGCGGCCTATCTCGACGGCCATGTGACGTACCTTGCCCCCGGCGCCCTCGAAGCCGCGTTGGCGGAAACCGAGAAGGCGAAAAAATAGAATCGCCCATCCCCGCGGTCTGGATGGGGATTCGCCTTCGATACGACCGACACCCCGCCGGGATTCCACGGTGACCGGAATCCCCTGGGGCGCCGACGCGATTCGCCTTCGATTCGACCGATGCCCCGCCGGGATTCCACGGTGACCGGAATCCCTTGGGGCGCCGACGCGATTCGCCTTCGATACGACCGACG
>JBBSAF010000321.1:0-3417 GCA_038252525.1 Tepidisphaerales bacterium | reverse complement strand
GTTCGTGCAAAAAGGCGGTTCATTCGGGTTCCGGCTCGACTGGTCGGGCCCCGGTCAACCGAGCCAGCAGATTCCGGCCAGTGCTTTCCGGCGAATGCCTTAGTCAAGCCGAACGGACGCAACTGGGAAGGCTACGACGATGGTTACAGGCGACGAACTGCTTGCCGCCATCGCGGGCTTGGAGGAACAGCAGCGCGTCGGTTCCGGCCGGGCCGGGGCGAGCGTGGCGCCGGCGACCTCGGCGGACTTCCACGCCAGCATGGCGACCGCGATTTACGGGCCACACTGCGGAGAAGATACAGCGGCTTTCGAGCGATATGTCGAGGCCGTCGCCGCCGCCGGGAATCGGGAATATCCGCTGCCGATGTTCGTCAACGCCTGGGCGGTCCACTCGAACAAATCCGGCCCGCGCCGCATCTCCCTGCCCGGACGGTTCGATGTGACCGACCTCATGGCGGGCCGGACCGTCGGCGACGCGCTGTCGGAAATCCGATTCGACCTGCGCGGGCCGGGGACGCGGGTCTTCCGCCTGATGCCCGCTCGACGATCATGAACCTGCCCACGGAGGGATCGCGCCGACCGGAGACGGCGCCTCCTCACTTCGCCCCCGTCCACCGCACGAATCCCTCCATCGCCGCGTATTGGCTCAGCCCCAGGCGGTCGTACAGCTGGGCCGTGCCCCGGTTGCGGTCCTCGGCCCGCTGCCAGAACTCCCGCGGGTCGGCGCCGGGGAACATCGCCTTGTCCTTCTGCGATTGATGCTTGAAGATCGCCAGTCGCTTGCGTTCCACCTCGTCGGGAGACAGTGGCACCGCCATGTCGATGTTCTCCGGCTCCCACTCCTGCCATGCCCCGCGATACAGCCACAGCTCGCAATGCCCGAACCACTCCCGCCCTCTCACCCGTCCCATCGCGCTCAATATCGCGTCCAGGCACACCCGGTGCGTCCCATGCGGGTCCGACAAATCCCCGGCGGCGAAGATCCGGTGCGGCCGCAGCTCCTCCAGCAACGCCTCGACGATTTGGATGTCGGCCTCCCCGATGGGGTTCTTCTTGATCGCCCGCGTCTCGTAAAACGGCAGATCCAGAAAATGCACGTTCGCCGCCGACACCCCGCATTCCCGGCACCCCGCCCGCGCCTCCCCGCGCCGAATCAGCCCCTTGATCGCCGCTATCGTCGGACTGTCCAGGTCGCCGAGGCTTTTGTGTCGCAGGAACCGTTCCAGGTGCGACTCGATTTGCGCCACCGATTCGGCCCCCACCCCGATCATCCCGTTGAACTCCCTGGCGAAATCAGTGAATCGCAATGCGTCATCGTCGAACACCGCGATGTTGCCGCTCGTCTGGTACGCCACATGCACATCGTGGCCCTGGTCGACCAGCCGGATCAGCGTGCCGCCCATGCTGATCACGTCGTCGTCGGGATGCGGGCTGAACACCAGGCAGCGCTTCGGGAAAATCTCATCCCCCGGCCGCGGGATGTCCCCCGGCCGCTTCTTCCCCGCCGGCTTGCCCCCCGGCCAGCCGACGATCGTCGCCGTCAGCTGCCGAAACACCTCCAAGTTCGTGTCGTATGCCCGACCCTTGCCGGCCAGCAAATCCTGCAATCCCCCCTCGTTGTAATCCTCCTCGGTCAAATGCAGGATCGGCTTGCGGGTGTCGGTCGCCAGCGTGATGACCGCCTTGCGCACGAGCTTCGGCCCGCGCTCCGGGTCGTTCCACGGCAACGTCCCCGCCGCCCCCGGTTGCCGCCAAGGATATTTGCGGATCGACATCGCCGCCGCCGCCGCCTCGTCCAGCACCGCGAGCGCGTCGGGATGGTTTTGCAGAAAACTCGCCGGCAACTGCGACCCGACCGGACCCTCCAGCGCCCGGGCCAATATCTCGGCCTTGCCCTCCCCGAATCCCAGCAGCACGATCCGCCGCGCCGACAGGATCGTCGCCACGCCCATCGTGATCCCGCGCCGCGGCACATGCTTCTCCCCCGAGAAATCCCCCGCCGCATCCAACCGCGTGATCCGGTCGAGGGTGATCAGCCGCGTGCGGCTATCGATGCCGCTGCCGGGCTCGTTGAACCCGATGTGCCCGCTTCGCCCCACCCCCACGATCTGGAAGTCGATCCCCCCGGCCTCGGCGATCATCGCCTCGTAGCGCTCGCAAAACACCGCCACCTCCCCCGGCGCCGGCGTGCCGTCGGGGATGTGCACGTTCTCCGGGAGGATATCGATCCGCTCAAACAACAGTTCCCGCATGAACCGCACGTAGCTCTGCGGCGAGGCCGAGGGCATGGGATAATACTCGTCGAGATTGAACGTGATGACGTGCCGGAACGACAGCCCCTCGTTACGGTGCAGCCGTGCCAGCTCCTCGTAAACCCCCGTCGGCGTGCTGCCGGTCGCCAACCCCAACACGCACCGCCGGCCCTCCCTCGCCGAGGCCCGGATCGAATCGGCGATCATCCCGGCGACGAACACGCCGGCGTCCCGGCCCGACTCGAACACGCGCGATGGAACCATGGCGGCAGTGACGGTTTTCATGGGCGCTATTTAATACAACCAGGTGTATTATATCGCAAGGGGTTTCCCGCGGCGCCGGCCGCCCCCCGCACCCGCACCCGACCCGCGCCCGACCCGTCCCTCGCGAACCCCCGGACCTGTCCCGCGCTCAACGCCACCCCATGCCACCAACCAAACCCCATCCTCGCTCCCCTCGACGCCAAATCGGCGACCGCGAACGCCTCCTCGCCTCCCTCCTCTGGCGCCACGGCCCGCTCGGACGCAACGGCCTGCACGACCGCACCGGCCTCCACAAGAACCTCGTCGGACACGCCGTCGCCCGACTCCTCGACGGCGGCCTGATTCGCCAAGGCGCCTCCGCGCCCGCCTTCGCCCGCGGACGCCCGCAAGTCCCCCTGGCGATCAACCCCGACGGCCCCGCATTCCTCGGGCTGTCCATCAGCCCCCGCGAGGTCCGCCTGTCGGCCCTCTCCCCGGTCGGCGCGACGCGAATCGCCGAAATCGTCCGCCGACGCGCCCGCGGACCGGACCTCATCGCCCTGGCCGCCGAAATGCTCACCGCCGCCATTCCCCGCGATGTGTTCTCCATCGGCGTCGCCGTCACCGGCGTCGTCGATCCCCTCGCCCACGCCGTGCTGTTCAGCTCCGTCTCCCCGTCAACCGCGCCCATCTCGCTGGAGCCTCTCTACGTCGCCGCCGGCGACATCCCCCTCCTGCTCGACAACGACCTCCACGCCCTGTCCATGCGCTGGCTCCTCACCACGCCCCCCGACCCCGGCGATGCCAACGGCGTGCTCGTCGTCGGCATCGGCGATGGACGCCTGGGCGCGTCCCTCCTGCTCAACCACAAACCCCACCGCGGCGGCATCGTCGCCGGCAACGAACTCGGCCACATGCGACT
>JBBSAF010000320.1:0-3428 GCA_038252525.1 Tepidisphaerales bacterium | reverse complement strand
TACGTTGTGAGCGGGGGACGGGGGGAGAAGGTGTGAAAGAGGGGCGGGGGTGATGTGGGGGGGCGTTCGCTTCGCTGGTCAGGGGCCTTCTCGGGCCTCTTGCTCCGGTTCGACCGCGGCGATGATCGCGGGTTCGGCAGCCTCGGGAGGAAGAGGTCGGGCGAGGAACTCCCATAGGTCATCGCAAAAGAAGCGGTCGATGGAGTGGATCCGCAGCTTCAGGAAGGCGTCGGATTCCATGTTCGGTCGAAGGTCGCAGTAGTAGACGCCATCCAAGGGATTGAGCTTGATGGAGTAACCCTTGAAGTGGCCGGGGAGAAATGTCGAATTAATCCCGAATCTCGGATGGGCGCCCTTCCGCTGAACATCGTTCAGGAACAGCGCGATGTGCGGTGTTTGGGTTCCTGTGAGCCTCGAATACAGGAACTTGTCCACGAACACCTTGTCCATCCGATCCTTGCTGGAGGTCTTCACCGAGCCGAGTACCTTGATGCGCCCTTGACGGCGGATGACCAGATCGTGCTGATACGACATGGAGAATTGCTCCACCCCATCGACGATGACCGGAATTGCGATGGTCGCGCTCTTGCAGTCCACCGAAAGATCGGAGATGAGCAGCCGCATCAGGCGCTCGAAAAGATCGCCGGCGACCTTGCGGGCGTTGTTCGACACCGCATGGCCGTCCAGGCAGACGCCGATGGATTGTTGGATGGTATAAATGGAATTGCGGATGATCGTCCGCCGCGGGATATCCCCGCTCGGAATGTCTTTCGCGCATCTCATCGCGGCCATGAAGTCGCGTGAGAGAACATCGCCCGCGTCGGGGCCATACATGAGTCGCCCGTTCACGGGCCGACTCACCCGCCGGTCGCCATCGTCCTTGAATTGATAGAAGAAATAGTGGCCCTCGTTGCGGGAGAGGACCGTTCCGTGAAGGCCGCCCTTGCCAACAAAATCGAGGAATCGCCGCGCGAAGTCGATATAATCCGGCACGGTGGCGAAGTTGGTTTTGTCGGCGGCGAACGCGACCAATTGGCCGAGGCTCATCGGATGCTTTCCCTTCGCGCCGCGTTGCGGCGGTCCCACTCGATCCATTGGGCGATGGACATTCTCCTGACGGTTGCGATTCGCTCGACCGCCCAGCGGTTGTATTCCTCGCTCATTTCGCAGGTCATCCATCGGCGGCCCAGTTGCTCGGCGACGACGGCGGTGGTGCCCGAACCGCCGAACGGGTCGACCACGAGATCGCCGGGATTCGACGATGCCAGCACGAGCTTGCGCAGAAGCTCCTCGGGTTTTTGCGTCGGGTGCGGCGTCTTCTCTCCCATCCCGTTGCAGGTCGTCGGGATTTCGATGACATCCTTGGGCTTGGCGCCGAGGGGATTGGGGATCCATGCCTCATCGCGCTTTTGGCCATTGCCGAAGTTGCTCGTTTCGGCCTGGGGATGGGAGGGGTATCTCAAGGTGTGCGCGCCGTAGGCGATTCGGACCTGATCGACATTCAGCCGAAAATCCGTGGACTTGCGAAGATGGAGGATGCTTTCGTGCGAGCGGCCCCAGTCATTGCCCAGGTTCGCCTTGTTCCGGTAGTTCCAGACGAGCCATTTGCAATGATCGAACAGGCGCGAGGCGGGATGTTTGATATCCGCGAGAATCTCCGAGAAGCCGCAAACGTAGAGGGAGCCAGTCGGTTTCAATACGCGTGCGGCCGGCGTGATCCATCGCATGGACCATTCGATGTAGTGTTCCTGGCTGTCGAACGTGTCCCAATCGGCCTTGTTGAGGTTGTAGGGTGGATCGGCGAAAATGAGATCGACCGATTCGGCGGGCAGTGATTGCAGCCACGGAATGCAATCGCCCAGATGCAGCGTTCCATTGGGATGGGCATGGAAAGGCGCCAAACCGTTAGCGTCCAAGTTCTCGGTGAGCACGCCGCCCCGGTTCGGCCCCGGATCGGGAAAAAGGACCGGCGTCTCCATCTTTGGCCTCTTCAGGGGCATGGGTGGAGTTTACCCGCCGAAAGGTCGTGACGATATGGGTGACGATGATCGGCGGGCACGAACCATCGGCCCCCGCGCGATAATGCAGGGCGTGGGGAAACCAATAACTTTCAGCGAGTGGATGGCCGCGAGATCGCGCCGCCAAATAAAATAAAGGTACCTGTCCCCTTTAAATAAAGGGGACAGGTACCTTTATATCGAACCATGGCTCGACGGGTCTTCATCACGGTCGCGGAGGTCAGTGCCGATCGGCATGCGGCGGCGTTGGCCCGCGCGCTGCTCGAAATCGACCCGACGCTCATCCTCGAAGGCCACGGCGGGCCGGCGATGGCGGCGGCGGGGGTGAGGATTCACCGCGACACCACGACGCGGGCGGCCATGGGATTGGCGGCGGTCGGTCGAGCGGCGGAAATGGGACGGCTGTTGCGCTGGACGCGGACGTATCAACGGCAAAATCCCCCGGCTTTGTGCATCTGCTGCGACTCTTGGAGCCTCAATCGGCATTTCGCGGCGATGGGGAAGGCCGCTGGCGCCAAGGTGCTGTATTACATCGCCCCGCAGGTGTGGGCGTCGCGGCCGGGGCGGATCAAGAGGCTGCGGAAACTGGTGGATCAACTGGCGTGCATCCTGCCGTTCGAGGAGGCGTATTTCCGCGATCGCGGGGCGCCGGCGACGTTCGTGGGGCATCCGCTGTTCGACGGGGCGCCGATCCCGATGGCCCCTCCGCCGCGGGACTTGCCCGCCGGGTCGGCGCCGGTGATCGGGCTGCTGGGCGGATCGCGCAAATCGGTGGCCGAGGCGAACGTCCCGCGGCTGTTGGAGGTGGCGGCGGCCCTCCGTCGGGTCTGGCCGGATGCCCGGCTGGCGGCGCCGACGACGGCGGCGACCGACGGGGTGATGCGCCGGCTGACGGCTGGGGTGGGGGGCATCGAGATTCGTCAAGATGCGTTCGACGAACTGGTGGCCGGTTGCGACCTGTGCCTGACGGTCTCGGGCACGGCGGCGCTGGGGGTGGCGGCCCACGGTGTTCCGATGATCGTGGTCTATCACGGCAACCCGATCCTGTGGCATCTGGTTGGACGGTGGGTGGTCCGGGCGCGGACGTATTCGCTGGTGAACATCCTGTCCGAGGCCGATGGGCATGTCGTGCCGGAGTTCATCCCCTGGTACGGTTCGACGAAGGACGTGGCGGACGCGGCAGTGGATTTGCTGACGCATGTGGACCAGCGACGGCGGCAGCGGGCGGGAATGGAGCGATTGATCGCCAACCTTGATCGCCCCGGCGCCTCTCGCCGGGTGGCGGAGATGGCGGTGGGAATGGTAGGCGGAAGGCGGAAGGCGGAAGGCGGAAGGCGGTAGGCGGTAGGCGGTAGGCGGTAGGCGGTAGGCGGTAGGCGGAAGGCGGAAGGCGGAAGGCGGAGGGCGGTA
>JBBSAF010000319.1:0-3445 GCA_038252525.1 Tepidisphaerales bacterium | reverse complement strand
TGCTCACCAACCTCGCCGACGCCTCGGCCCCGGCCACGCCGCTGTTCTCCGTCGGGCAGACCCTCAAGCTCTCGGGCAAGAAGGGCGGGCGCGACCTGCCCGACAAGACCCTGGACATCACCGCCGCCACCACCGTCGGCGATCTGCAAACCTTCATGCAAAACGGATTGGGCATCGAAACCTCCGTCGCCGGGCCGCCGGCGCCCGGCATCGTCCTCACCGCCGCCGGGACCAGCGCCACCCTCGATGTCACCGGCAACACCGGCACGGAAAACGCCCTGTCGCTCGCCGGCGCCGCCCTGACCACCTCGGCCGGCGTCTCCCCCTTCGCCTTCACCGATTCGCCCCTCAGCGACCCCGGCGGCGAGAGCGTGCAAACCAGCTTCGTCGCCTACGACTCCCTGGGCACCCCGCTGACCATCAGCGTCACCAGCGTGCTGGAATCCAAGAGCGACACCGGCACCACCTGGCGATTTTACGCCTCCTCCGGCGACTCCAAGGGACAGGGGATCAACGTCGGCACCGGCACCCTCGCCTTCGACAACGACGGCGCCCTGGTCTCCAGCGCCGGAGCCACCATCGCCCTCGACCGCGCCGGCACCGGCGCCAAGACCCCCGTGGGGATGAAGCTCGACTTTTCCTCGATGACCAGCCTCACCAGTCGACAGTCCGAGCTGGTCATGACCGAGAAGGACGGCTCGGCCATCGGAACCCTCAATGGCTACTCCATCGGCGCCAACGGCGTCATCACCGGGTCCTTCAGCAACGGCCTCACCCGCAACCTCGGGCAGGTCGCCGTCGCCACCTTCAAGAACAACCTCGGCCTGAACGACATCGGCGGCAATCTCTACGAGACCGGCGCCAACAGCGGCGTGGCCATCGTCAGCGCCCCGCTGAGCCTCGACGCCGGCTCCATCCGCTCCGGCGCCCTGGAGCTCAGCAACGTGGACCTGTCCAAGGAGTTCATCAATTTGATCATCGCCTCCACCGGCTTCAACGCCGCGACGCGCGTGATCACCACCAGCGACCAGTTGATGACCCAACTGCTCAACAGCTCGCGGTGAAACGACATGACGGCGCCCGGGCGATGGCCCCGGCGCCGACGATTCAGCCCTCGCGGCAGGTGTTCATTCTGCTGTCGCGGGGGCGATTTTATTCCGATCCGACCGGCCCGGAGGGCCGTCGGCCAATACAGCCGGAGGCGCGCGATGATCACCCTGACGCGGTTGAACGGGCAACGTTTCGTCATGAACGCCGAGAAGATCCGCTATGTCGAGGAAACCCCCGACACCGTGATCTGCGGCGACATGGGCGAGAAGCTCATGGTCAAGGAATCCCTCACCGAGGTGATGCGCCGCGCCATCGACTACGCCCGCGCCATCCGCAAGCCCATCACCGAGTGAATCCGTCCGCCTCCCCGCGACGCGCCCGCCGCGCCGGGACGACACGGAACGTCACCGGCGATCGACCGACGTTCAAAGCTGCTCGGGATGCCCGATCCCCAGCAAATCCAGTCCCGACGCCAAGGTCCGCGCCGTCAATTCGCACAGCCGCAGCCGGCTCGACCGGGCGGGATCCTCGCTTTGCAACACCGGACAGTTCTCGAAGAATCCGCTGAATCGGCTGGACAATTCGTACAGGTAATTGCACAGGTGATGCGGCTTGAGCTCCCGCGCCACCGCCGCCACCACATCGCCGAAACGCAACAGGTGCTTGGCGAGCGCCAATTCCTGCGGCGAATCGAGCACGAACCCGCTTCCCGTCGCCTCGATCCCGCGCTCGCCCGCCCGACGGAAAATCGACCGCACCCGCGCGTGGGCATATTGCAGATACGGCGCGGTGTTCCCCTCCATCGACAGCATCCGATCCCACGAGAAGACGTAATCGCTGATCCGGTCCTTGCTCAAATCCGCGTACTTCACCGCGCCGATCCCCACCGAATGCGCCACCGCCCGGCGCTGCTCCTCGGGCATCTCGGGGTTCTTTTCGTCCACCACCGCCCGCGCCCGCTGCTCGGCCTCGTCCAGCAACGCCGCCAGCTTCACCGTCTCCCCCGAACGAGTCTTGTACGGCTTGCCATCCTCCCCCAGCATCGTCCCGAACGGGGCGTACTCGAACGACACCGCGCCCCCGTCGGTCCGGTCCCACCCCAGCAGCCCGGCCACCGCGAACAGCATGGCGAAATGCTCCGCCTGCCGGGCGTCATGGGTGTAGATCAACCGCCGGGCGCCGAGCGTTTTCACCCGGTATTCCAACGCCGCCAGGTCGAACGTCGGATACTGATACGTCCCGTCGCGGCTCTGGATCAAAAATGGCCTTGGCTCCCCCTCCTTGTTGGTGAAACCCGGCGGGAACAGCCCCAACGCCCCGGCCGTCTCCATCGCGTGTCCCGACGCCACCAGCCGGTCGATCAAATCGCGATAACGGTCGGCGTAATCGCTCTCGCCGCGCACATCCGCCTCGGTCAACAGCACATCCAACCGCCGATACATCGCGTGGGCGGCGGCCAACGTCAAATCGCGCACGCGTTTCCAGTTGGGCAGGTCCGATTTGTCGGCCCGCTGCAACTCGCGGGTGCGCTCGGCCATTTGCCGGCGGACCGCGGGGTCTTCGGTCGCCCGGCTGATTCGCTTGTAGAGCGTCTCCAGTCCCCCCAGCGTCAGTTCCTCCGAATCCGCCGTCGTTTCCATGGCGTAGGTCACCATGCCCATTTGCAGGCCCCAGTCGCCGACGTGGTTCTGACGGATGACCTCGTGGCCCAGGAACGACAGCGTCCGCGCCAAGGCGTCCCCGATGATCGTGCTGCGCAGATGCCCGACGTGCATCTCCTTGGCGATGTTCGGCCCGGAATAATCCACCACCACCCGCAGCGCACTCGCCGCCGGCGGCACCCCCAGCCGCGGGTCGGCCGCCGCCTTGGCCAACTCGCCGGCGAGATGATCCGCGCGAATCCGCACATTGATGAACCCCGGCCCGGCGATGCTCGTCTCCGAGGCCACGCCCGTCAGGTCCAGATGATCGAGGATCTTTTGGGCGACGGCGCGGGGATGGGTCTTTTGGCCGGTTGATTCCGACAGCGTTTTGGCCAATCCCATCGCGGCGTTGGCCTGGAAGTCGCCGAACTTGTCGTTCTGGCTCACGGAGATCAGCGGATCGGACTCGGCGCCGAAGGCCGCGACAATCGCCGCCCTGAAGGCGCCGTCCAGTTGTTCGATGAGGCTGGGCATGGGTCGGAAATCCGCAAAAGGGTGAAAGGAGGGAATGTTACCCGGCGGCGGGGGGGATGACCAAACGGCGGGATTTTTCGTGGAGGCGTCGCCGGTGGCGATTTCGGTTTTTTCGCTCGGCAACCGGATGACCAAACGGCGGTTTTTTGCGCGGAGACGCTCCGATCCAAGCCGCCGCTTTGTTGCTCGCACGTCCCGCAGCGCGGGTGTGCCAGGCG
>JBBSAF010000318.1:0-3450 GCA_038252525.1 Tepidisphaerales bacterium | reverse complement strand
GGCGCGGGCGCGGTCACATTCGCGGGTCATTTTGTCGCGGGGGCGACTCGGCGCCGTTGTCGTCGAGTCAACTTGGGGAGGGAGGCCGCGCCACGGGCAACGGCCGGGCCGCGCTCACCGAGGTCGGGCCATGGAGCGATGCTCGGAAACAGGTGAGCGGTGACAAACCACGTTGGCCGGCTCAGGAAAAGGGTCGGGTGGATTTATTCACGCACCCATCGGGTGCCCAAATAAAAGTACCTGTCCCGTTTATTTTGTGTGACGCGACATCCCCGCCTCCCGGCACAACGACGACACGCCCACCCCCGGCCGATCGGCCCCCCGATCGACGGCGCCGTGTCGTGTTTTTTTTGAACGACTCCACCGGCTCCCCAAGCCGCACTTCCGTTCCGACATCATCATGACCACTCCGGGTTGAAAACCAGCCCCCGAAGTGACAACCTATGCCAGGACAAGACAACAACTTACAACTACCAACTGACGATTCCCTCACGGCCCGATCACGCAGCGGACCGTCGTGCCTTGTCCGATGCGGCTTTGGATGGAGACGGTCCCGCCGAGGGCGGCGACGGCGTGTTTCACGATGGCCAGCCCCAGCCCGGTGCCGCGTCCGGCCCCGCCGCCGCGGACGGGGTCCACTTGGTAAAACCGCTCGAAGACGCGCTCGAGGTGTTCGGGGGCGATGCCGGCGCCGCTGTCGGCGACGCCGAGGGACCAGGCGCCGGGCGCGTCGTCCGCGGCCGAGAGGCGGACGGTGATCGTCCCCCCGGCGGGCGTGAACTTGATGGCGTTCTCCACGAGATTCTTGAGCACAAGATTGACCAGCCGCGCGTCGGTGCGGATCGTCTCGCCCGGCTCGGGACGCTCGTCGACGAACGACAGCGACAACCCGCGCTCGCGGGCCAGCGGACCGAGCGTCGAGCGCGCGGTGGCGAACAAATCGGTCGGATCGACCGCCGCGATCTGCGGCGTGATCTCCGGGCTTTCCACCCGCGAAAGGTCCAACAGGTCGGCCAACATCTCCTCCAGCCGTCTCATGTGCCCGTCGATGATGTTGACGCAGCGGTCGGTCTGCTCCGGGTCTTCGTCCAGCACGTCGCGCAGGGTCTCGAAGGCGATCTTGATGGCGGCGATCGGCGTTCGCAGCTCGTGGGAGGCGTTGGCGACGAAATCGGTCTTCATCCGCATCGCGTCGGCCAGGGCGCTGACATCCCTCAATGCCAGCAGCACGCCCCCGGCGGCGGTGCGGATGCCGGCGGCTTGATAGGTGAACCAACCGCCGGCGCGATGGAGACGGATGTCGCGCTGCACGCGCGGGTATTTGGGTGCGCCATCCCCGATGGCGTCGGCCGGGCGCTGGGCGTCGGTCCATAGTTGCAGGATCGACTTGTCGGTGATGACCGAGACCGCGTTTCGACCGAGGGCCTTCTCCCGCGGCGCCGACAGCATCGCCGCGGCCGGGGCGTTGATGAGGGCGACCCGCCCCTCGGCGTCGATCAGCAGGATCGGATCGGGCAGGGTGTCGACCATCGTCTCGAGCTCGGCGCGGCGGTCGTTGAGCTCGTCGAGCCGGCGCTGGGCGTGGTCGGCCACGGCGTTGACCTTGTCGGCGAACAGCCGCATCTCGTCGGCCCCGGCCGGGGCGAGGCGCAGCGCCCATTCCCCGCCGGCGATGCGCTCGGCGCTCCCCGCCATGTCGATCGCCGGCCCGATCCAGCGCCGGTGCAGCAGCAGCGCGAACCACCCCATCGCCACCATCGCCGCGACAATGGCGCCCCCGACGATCAGCCCGATCGGGGCGTCGTCCACCACCCACGCCGGCCGCGGGTAACTCAGGCGCAGCACCATCCCGTCCGGCTTGGCCGGGTCGAGCAGCTCCGCGACGTAGACCGATTGCTCATCGAGGGTGCCGCTCCGCCGCACGGACGAATCCATCCCCGCGCGCCGGGCGCCTTGGATCTCGGGGCGCCGGTTGTGGTTGGCCATGGTCCCGGCGTCGGCGTGGGTGTCGAACAGCACCGCGCCATCCCCGGCGACGAGCGTGATGCGGGTGTCCAGGATCCCCGCCAGCTCGCCCAACCGGGCGCCGACCTCGGGCGTGAGCTCGCCGGTGGACAAAGCCTGGCGCCGGACCAACGCGACCAGCCGGTCTAGGTCGCGGGCCTGCTGGCGGTGGACGGCGCGAACGCCGGCGTAATGCACCGCGCCGGCGCAGATCGCCACGATCAGCACGAGGGTCGCCGCGAACGGAGCCATCAATCGAAGAAAAACCGGTCTAAGCCTCATCGGCAAATCACGATACGCGCCCCGGCCACCGGGGGACAAGGGGCGGGCGTCCTCGTTGTTATATACAAGTCGCACGCGGCCCCTTCGGGATTCGTGTAGCTCGGCCGCCCTCGGCTGAGCGAGGGGTCAATCGAGTACGCACGGGGGACACAGCACATCTCTTGGCAGGAGCGTGGATTGGAGTGTTATGTATAACACCGAGGGCGGGCGCCCCGCATCGCCGTCGGAGGGGCGTGGTCGGAGGCCGCATTGGCTCACTGATCGTCGTCGGGGGTATCGCGCAACCGATACCCAACGCCCCGGACGGTGCGAACCAGCCAGTGGTATTCGCCCAGCTTGCGCCGGATCGCCGTCACGTGCACGTCGATGGCGCGGTCGGTGACGAACACATCCGATCCCATCGCCTTGTCCATCAGTTGGTCGCGGGTCAGCACCCGTCCACGCCCCGCCGCCAACGCCGCCAACAACTTGAACTCCGTCAGCGTCAATCGCACCTGGTTTTCACCGGCGGTGATCTCATGGCGCGCGAAGTCGATGGTGAGCGGACCGGCCCGCAGCGTCCCCTGGTTCTCGTCGCCGGCCGGACGGTCGCCGCGGCGCAGCACGGTGTTGAGCCGGGCCAGCAGGATCTTCATGCTGAAGGGCTTGGTGATGTAATCGTCGGCCCCGAGGGTCAGCCCGACCACCACGTCGGTCTCCTCGCCCCTGGCGGTCAGCATGATGATGGGCATGGCGGCGGTGGACGCGTCGCCGCGAAGCCGCCGCGCGACCTCGGCGCCGTCGATGCCGGGGATCATCAAATCCAGCAGCACCAGATCCGGGCTTTCGCGCCGCGCCAATTCCAAGGCGGTCTCCCCGTCGTGCGCCGTCAGCACGCGATAGCCGTGACGGGCGAGGTTGTAGCCGATCAGATCGACCAGATCCTTTTCGTCATCGACCACCAACACCGTCTTGCGATTGGCGTTCACGGCCGGCGAAGGCCCCGGACGCGGGGCATGGGCGGGACTCATGGTTTGCCTCCCTTGGCTGGACGGCCCGGCGGGGCGATCGCTCCGGGCGCCGATGCATGATACACTCGAAGTCATCATGGCGCCCACTGTGCCCCGCGCCCGCCGCCCGTCAATGCCCTAACGCCGCCTTAGCGCGCCGCCGCGTCCCGTCAGC
>JBBSAF010000317.1:0-3450 GCA_038252525.1 Tepidisphaerales bacterium | reverse complement strand
GGGGGGGGGGGGGGCGGCCGCCGCCGCCCGGCGCGCGCGGCCCCTGTGCGCGCGGCCGTCTCGGTTCAGCGTCACCTTGGGGGGAGGGGGCTATGGATGATGGATACAATGCGCCAAGGTCGGGCGAGTCGCAATGGGGAGGTTGGAAAGGGGAGGCGGAGCGTCCGGGCGGTTCGGCGGAGAATCGGGGGGGTCGGGGGGGTCTTTGGGTTGGAGATGGGGGGGGGTGAGATCGGGGAATCCCGACTCCTGATCGAGCAAGAGAGGAGAGGGTCCACAGATTGACACAGATTGACACAGATTGGGAGAAGGCCGGGATCGACGTATTCCCAAGCATTTATTTCTGTGCAAATCGGTGCCAATCTGTGGATATTTATTTTGGTTTGGCGAATGGGGGGATGAGGGTGGAGGGGCGTTTGGCTTGTTTGCGAGCGGAGGGTCGGCCGGGGAAGCGAACTGTTCCGGCGGTGGACGGGAGGGAGGTGGATGTTCGGGGTGGAGAGGAGGCCTGGACCTTTTCTCTGCACGAGGCACAAAAGTCAGGATGACCCCCTTATTGTTCCCCGCACCCGTATTTCCCGTTCAAGCCGATGAGGCCGGCGCTCAACGGAGCTTTTCACAACCTCCAAACCCATCTTCGCCTGGTGATCCCCCCCCGGACGGGGCCGAGGCGGCGTCGCGACGCGGGGACTGCCGCCGGTGACGGCGGCGGACTTGTGTATTGCAAAGCGGGCCAGCGCGCCCACGGGACCCGGGAGCGCGCCCCGTCTCGGTGGGGCGCCAAGCGAGGGGGATGACACATGCGCACCGAGTGCACCGAGGGCACCAAGAGCACCGAGAGCGATTCGGGGCCCCCCATCGCCTGTGGAATCAAAGGGATCGAGAAATAGAAGTGCGTGTCCTCCATTTCACTGGCGCGTCATCCCCACGGGTCTGCCGGGGCGTCGGGCGTCGGCGGGGGGGTGGATTTGGGGTCGTGGGGTTTGGGGGGGGCGGGGGGACTGGTTTGCAGCACCACCATGTCGCGGTAGCGGGTGTCGGAGCGCATCAATTCCTCGTGGCGGCCTTGCTCGATGATCCGCCCGTCGTCGATCACGATGATGCGGTCGGCGCCGGCGATCGTGCTCAGGCGATGGGCGATCACGAAGCTCGTGCGACCGGCCATCAGGCTGTGCAGGCTGGTTTGGATCATCCGCTCGGATTCGGTGTCGAGGTTGCTGGTGGCCTCGTCGAGGATGAGGATCTTGGGGTCGGCCAATATCGCGCGGGCGATGGTGAGGCGCTGGCGCTGGCCGCCGGAGAGCTTCACGCCGCGCTCGCCGATGAGGGTGTTGTAGCCGTCGGGGAGCTGGATGATGTAGTTGTGCGCGTTGGCGAGTTTGGAGGCCTCCTCGATCTCCCCGCGGGCGACGGAGCGCCGGCCATAGGCGATGTTCTCGGCGATGGTGCCGTCGAACAGGAACGTGTCCTGCTCGACGATGCCCAACAGCCGCCGATAGGACTCGACGGTGATGTCGCGGAGGTCGATGCCGTCGAGCCTCACGGCGCCGTCGGTGGGGTCGTAGAAGCGGGCGACGAGGTTGCAGAGTGTCGTCTTGCCGGCGCCGCTGGGGCCGACGAGGGCGATCATTTCGCCGGGGGCGACATCGAGATTGATGGCGTTCAGCACCTTTTTGGGTGGGACGGGGGTTGCTGGGGGGGCGGGGGGTTGGCCGGGTTGGGGTTTTTTCGCGGCGACGGCGTAGGAGAAGGCGACGTTCTCGAAGGTGATTCGGCCTTCGACGGTCGATTTCTCAACGATCTTGGCGCCGGGTCGGTCGGGCATTTCGATGGGTTCGGCCAGGAGGTCGAGCACGCGATCCAGACCGGCGAGGTTGTTTTGCAGGCCGGTGGCGCTGCTGGCGAGGGTGGCGATGGGCGCGAGGAGGGAGGCGAGGTAGGTGAGGAACATGACCAGATCGCCGGCGGTGAAGGCGTTGGCTTGGGTGAGGAGTCCCTGTTGGATGAGTTCGGAGTCGTGGAGAACCATTCGGCCGCCGAAGTACATGAGCATGGCGGTTGCGAAGGGGATGAGGACGGCCCAGGCGGTGTCCACGCCGCGGCTCCACCACCAGGCGTAGATTTCCTGACGGGCCATGAGGTGGTTGTTGCGGGTGAAGGCGGCGGTTTCGGCGCGTTGTCGGGAGAAGGATCGGACGACGCGCATTCCGCCGAACGATTCGGCGGCGCGGGCGTCGATGGATTGCCGGGTGCTGCGGATGTCGCGGAAAATAGGGCGAATTCGGCCGATCCAGGTGCGGTGGGTGAACCAGACGGTGGGGAAGAGAATGATCGAGCCCAGCAGCATCCGCCAATCGACGGTCGCCAGGATGATGAGGCTGCCGGTGAGCTGGATGATGGCCCGCCAGGGGTTGTGGAGCATGGAGAAGATGAGTTCGGCGACACCGCCGGCGTCCTCGCGGAGGATGCTGGCGACGCCGCCGCTTTTGAGCTCGTAGACCCGGTGGAGGGGGAGTTTGACGGCGTGGTCGAAGACGCGCCGTCGGACGGAGACCTGGACGCGTTTGGTGACGCGGGTGGTCCACCAGCGGCTGGTGAGCGAGAACATTTCGGCGACGGCGGCGAGCAGGACCATGCCAACGGCGACGAAGGTGAGCAGGGTTCGGGGGCTTTGGGGAAATCCCCAGGCGAGGATGCCCGGCGGGAGGGGGTGGGCGTTGAGGACGTTGTCGATGACAAGCTTGCTGCCGTAGAGGGGCAGGAGACCCAGGAGGGTGGCGACGGTGAGGAAACCGAGGGCGCCGAGGATGGTGCGGTGACTGCCTTCCAAGAGGGCCCAGAATTGTTGGAAAAGGGGGAGGAAGGAGCGGGATCGCTTGGTGGATCGTCCCCACCGGCCGCCGCCACCGCCGCCGCCACCGCCGCCGGATCCCATGGGTGGGGCGGGGGCGATTTCGCCGGTTTTGCGGCGTTGCTTGAGGTCGCGGAGGTAGACGGCGTATCGGTTGCGGCTGGATTGGGACATGGTGGGCAGTTGGCGGTTGATCGTTGGCGCTGGTAGTGGGGAGGGTGACAACCTGCCTCCGGGGAGGCATTTGGGTTTCACCTACAACTTACAACGCACAACTTACAACGCTTGGGCTGGCGTCACAATGTAAGGCGGTAGGCGGATGGAGAGTAGGCGGAAGGAGGGTAGGCGGTAGGCGGAGGGAGGGTAGGCGGAGGGAGGGTAGGCGGAAGGAGGGTAGGCGGTAGGCGGAGGGAGGGTAGGCGGAAGGAGAGTAGGCGGAAGGAGGGTAGGCGGAGGGGAAGAAAGGCCCGCCTATCTTCACTCGCAACTCGCAACTCGCAACCCACAACCCACAACCCACAACTCGCAACGTGCGGCGGTAGGCGGTAGGCGGAAGGAGGGTAGGCGGTAGGCGGAGGGAGGGTAGGCGGAAGGAGGGT
>JBBSAF010000316.1:0-3456 GCA_038252525.1 Tepidisphaerales bacterium | reverse complement strand
GGGGTGTAGGGAGCGGAGGGCAGAATGCGGAAGGCGGTAGGCGGTAGGCGGAGACGAGGGGAGGGAGAGGGGATGGGATGCGGATTGTCGCGGTGATGTTGTTGGGGATGGCGGGGGTCTGGGAGGCGCGGGTGGCGCCTTGGCCGGGGGATCGGGGCGCGGGGGGGATGGGGGGGGATGTTTATGTGTGGCAACGAGCGTGGAATGGGGCGGTGCGGGAGGCGGTGGCGGGGCACGGCGGGACGTTCGGGCGGGTGGTGGCGCTGGGCGCGGAAGTGGATTTCGCCGGCGGGCGGACGCGGGTGACGCGAATCGAACTATCGTGGGGGGATTTGCGGCGAATCGGGCGCCCGGTGGGATTGGCGGTGCGGATCGGACCGTATCGGGGGAAGTTTGAAGCCGACGATCCGGCCGGGCGGATGATCGAGTCGGTGGCGCGGTCGCTGCTATCCGATGCGGCGAAAAACGGGGTGGCGGTCGCGGAGATTCAGTTGGACTTCGACGCGGCCGAGTCGCAGTTGCGGGGGTATCGGCGATGGGTGGAGGCGGCGCGGCGGGCGGGGCCGGCGGCGGTGACGATCACGGCGTTGCCATCGTGGCTGGACGCGCCGGGATGCGGGGAACTATTGGCGGCGACGGACGGGTTCGTATTGCAGGTGCACTCGTTCAGCCGGCCGAGGGGAATCGGTGAGGATTTTCGGATATTCGACCCCCCCGCCGCTTTCGGGGCGGTGGAGAAGGCGGCGCGATTCGGCGTGCCCTTTCGCGTGGCGTTGCCGACGTATGGATATGACGCGGTATTCGGCGCCGACGGGCGATTCGTGGCGGCGCGGGGGGAGAGGACGGCGCCGCCGCGGGCCGGGGAGCGGGTGCGGCGGTATGCGGCGGACCCGGTGGCGCTGGCGCGGGCGGTGCGGAATTGGACGCATGATCGCCCGGCGGAAATGAAGGGGATCATTTGGTATCGGCTGCCGGTGGCGTCGGATCGGCTGAATTGGCCGTGGGAGACGCTGGCGGCGGTGAGGGAGGGGCGCACGCCGCGGGCGGACGTGGGCGTCGAGATCGCCCGGTCGAGGCGGGGTCTGGTGGAATTGGGGCTGGTCAATCGCGGAGAGGCGTCGGCGGACATGGCGCGGGCGCGGGTGGCGGTGCGCTGCGACATGTCTCGGCTGCTGGCGGGCGACGCGCTGGCGCCGTGGGGGTTCGTTGACCGCACGTCGGGCGGGGTTATCCTGCAATCGTCGGGCGCGGGCGAATTGAGGCCGGGCGACCGTCGGGCCATGGGATGGCTGCGTTTCGCGGGGGACACGGAGGTCGCGGTCGATGTCGAAATCCTCGAAAATCATGTGGGCGACGATGGGGATGGCGCTGTCGGCGGCGGCGCCGGCGATGGCGTGCTACTACACCAATCCCAATGACCAGACCATCGGGGTTCTGGCGTCGGAGGCCGAGCTGTTGACGGGTCCGACGGCGGATTTCCGCGTGGAGTTGGATCGGTTGCCGGCGCCGGGGGGAAAGCCGTTCTTGGCGGTGGCGCCGGGGGATTCGCCGGAAAAGCAGACGCTCGCGGCGGAATGGACGCAGCTGGTCGAGGCGTTGGCGGGGCGCGATGCGGCGGAGGTGTCACGGCTGGCCGAGGGGTATGTCGCTGCGCGGGAGGCGTGTTTCGCGCGGGCGCTGGCGATGCGGGAGGCCGCGGAAAAGGGGGAGGGCGCCGAAAAGGGAGACGCCGCCGCGACGCCGGCGTTGATCGCGGCCGATGCGATCCCGGCGGGGTTGCCGGGGGAGTTCGACGATTATCTTCGCGGCGTGGTGGCGGCGGCCAATGGGGACGAGACCGCGGCGCGGGCGGCGTGGCTGGGTCTGCTGGATCGTCCGGCGAACGAGCGGCGGCGACGGTCGGTGTGGGCGGCGTTCATGCTGGGCAAGCATCCGCCGGACGTGGATGACGCGTGGGCCGCGACGTGGTTCGGGCGGGTGCGGAGCATGGTGGGGGATGGGGCGGACGATCCGCTGGGGCTGGGCAATTCCAGTTATGGGTGGGAGGCGCGGGAGGCGCTGGGACGGAGGGATTTCGCGCGGGCGATCTCGCTGTATCGGCTGCAACAGGCCGGTGGCGATCCGACGGCGGTATGGTCGCTGCGGACGGCGGCGGGCAAGGCGCTGGATTCAAGCGATGATGCGGCGCTGGGGGAGTTGGCGAAAAACGTCGAGGCCCGCGACGTGGTGACGGCGTATCTGCTGGCGCGGGGCGGGCCATTAAGGGAAGCGCCGAAGATCGAGCGCTGGACGGCGTGGTGTTCGGCATTGGAAACCGCCGGCGCCGGCAGCGCTCCGGGCGTCGATCGACTGGCGTGGCTGGCGTATGGGGCGGGGCGAATGGACTTGGCGAGTCGATGGGCGGCGCTGGCGGGCGATTCGCCGGTGGCGCTGGAGGTTGTGGCCAAATTGGCGATGCGCGACGGCAGGATGGACGATGCGGCGACGGCGATGGAGAAGGCGATCACCGCGTTCGGCGACAAGCAGCGTTGGTCGCCGGTGGGATTGAACGACGAGCCGATCGACCCGGCCGACCCCGCGCGATGCGACCTGGCGCTGATCCGGCTGTCGCAGGAGCGGTATTCCGACGCGTTGGACTTGTATTTGCGATGCGGGCATTGGGCCGACGCGGCCTATCTGGCCGAGCGGGTGCTGGACGCCGATGAACTGCAGGCCCATGTCGACGAGGCGTATCCGGCGCCGGAGTCGTTCGCGGCGGGTCTGACGATGTATCCCGGCGACCGTGGCGATTCGGCGACGCGCGCGCAGTGGATTCGCCATTCGCTGGCGCGGCGATTGTCGCGGCGGGGACGTTGGGCCGAGGCGCGGGCGTATTTTCCGCCGGAGGCGCAGGCGGTTTTCGATCAATTCATTCTCGATGTGCGGATCGGGGAGGACACCGGGGCGCCGCGGGCGGATCGGGCCGGGCATCTGATGGCGGCGGCGCGGGCGGCGGTCGAGCAGGGGCCGGAGCTGTTCGGCGTGGACGAGGATTATTCATGGCACACGGAGGGAGGGCATTTTTGGGAGTTCAGCGCCGCCCATGTCCGGGCGCGGGCCGAGAAGGTGTGCCGATTGACGCCCCCGTCGCTCGATGAGCGCGAGCGCGTGGCGGCCAGCGAGCGGGAACTGCCCGAGCCGACGTGGCACTATCGCTATCGGGCGTCGGACCTCGCGTGGGCGGCGGGATTGCTGATGGACGATGACGACCCGGCGCTGGCGAACCTGTTAGGGGAGGCGGGAGATTGGCTGAAACACCGGGATGCACCGGCGGCGGATCGTTTTTACAAAGCGCTGGTGCGGCGGTGTCCGCATACGGCATTGGGGATCGAGGCGAAACGCGCGCGGTGGTTTCCGAAAAGGAAGTAGGCGGAGGGCGGAGGGAGTAGGCGGTAGGCGGAGGGGATGGAAGGGAAG
>JBBSAF010000315.1:0-3473 GCA_038252525.1 Tepidisphaerales bacterium | reverse complement strand
CTTCATTGGTCGACCGCCAGGTTCACAGATGCCGGCCGAGATCAAGATTATCTATCACATGACTGTGCGCCGCTAGTCCACCGCTATCGCCCGGTTACCGGCCGGAGGCCCCAAAAGTGGGCGCGTCCGCCGCGCATGGCATAAGGACAATAAGGGGGTCATCCTGACGTTTGCGCTTCGCGGCGCGCTCGCCGCTTGCGGGACCGCTCGGAGAAGGGATAAGGGGTCATAAGCCATTTTCGGGAATGGATAAGGGGTCATAAGCCATTGTCGACCGTCCAAGCCGCGACGGCGGGGTGGTGTCGGTCGCCGGCCAGCGGAGAAAATGGAAACAGGCAAGCCCGACCGCCCCGGCCGGAGCGAACCCGCGCCATGCGGCGGGGGAGCACGCCGTATCCGTTGTTGACCTGCCGGAGAAAACAGGGGGGATGCCAGGCGAGAAACGAAGGGAAACGCATAACCGAATGGCATTCGCACCCGTCCCCTTTAAATAAAAGGGACAGGCATGCTCTGTCTCGATCCTATTCACCGGCAGTTGAGTCCGCCGCGTGCGCTCACTGCTTCCCTTTGAGTTGGAGGTACTCGCCAGCCCAGACATGCCCCCAAAAATTAGGGTTGAGACAGAGCAGGACCGGCGCCTTTATTTGGGGGGCGCTTTGCGCCAGCCGGGTTGGCGCCCTTGGGGGCGGAGGGTGCGGGCGAGGCCGTGGCGGGCGACGATGCGTTCGAGCCAGCGGGCATCGCCCATGGGCCGGTCGCGTCGGATGCACAGGGCGATGGCCTCCTCCTCGGCCGGGGTCTGGGGGGCATTGACGAACTCGGCCCAGTCGGGTCGGCGCTGAATGGGCCAGTCGGAGAGCATTCGGCGGTCCTCGTCGGTTCCGCGTGATCCGGCGTGCAGGCTGGACCATCGCCAATCCTGTGCCCGCTTGACGAGGTTGGCGCGCAGGGGGTTGCGCTCGACGTAGCGAAGGACGGTTTCGAGGTGGTCGTCCTCTTGGATGAGGAAGCTCTTGAATCGCCCTTGATAGACGTGGCCGGCGCCGACGGCGTCGTGGGCCAATTGCCAGCGGGTTGCGTGGGTCAGCGCCAAATGGCGGAAGAATCGCGACAGCTCGCCGTCCTCGCGCGGCCAGACGACGAAATGCCAGTGGTTGGGCATGACGCACCAGCCCAACAGGCGGGTGGGGATGCGTTGGAGGGTGTCGCGGATGATTTTGTGGAAGGCGGGAAAGTCGCCCTCGTCGCGGAAGAGCCTCATTTTGCCGACGGCGCGGTTGATGACGTGATACACCATTCCACCCGGCGCGATGCGTGCGGATCTTGGCATGGCTTCCATGGTATCCGATGCCCTGCGAAAATAAAGGTACCTGTCCCCTTCAAATAAAAGTACCTGTCCCCTTTATTTAATACCTGTCCCCTTTATTTAAAGGGGACAGGTACTTTTATTTGGGCGATGTGGTGGGCGATGGCGAGGGAGGCGGTGGCGGCGGGGCTGGGGGCGTTGAGGACGTGGATCATCCGGTCGGCCTCGATGATGCGGAAGTCGTCGACGAGCTTGCCGGATGGATCCAGGGCCTGGGCGCGGATGCCGGCGCCGCCGGGGACCAGATCGGCCATCTCCAGTTCCGGCAACAGCTTGCGCAAGGCGTTGGTGAAGGCTTTTTTGCTGAAGCTGCGGTGCATCTCGCCGAGGCCGGAGCGCCAGTGTTTTCGGGCCATTCGCCAGAAGCCGCGATAGCCGGCGATGTTGAGGGCGTCGGAGAGTCGGAAACTGGTTCGGGTGTAGCCGTGACGGTCGAGGGCGAGGACGGCGTTGGGTCCGGCCTCGACGCCGCCGCGCATCATGCGGGTGAAGTGGACGCCGAGGAAGGGGAAGGCCGGGTCGGGGACGGGATAGACGAGGTTGCGGATCAGGAACTCCTTGTCGGGCCGCAACTTATGATATTCGCCGCGGAAGGGGACGATTTGGACGTTGGGGGCCACGCCGCAGAGGCGGGCGACGCGGTCGGATTGCAGGCCGGCACAGTTGATGAGCGATTTGGCGGAGAAGTCGCCGGCGGTGGTTTCGGCGATCAGTTCGTCGCCGTCACGGACCAACCGCGTCAATTTGGCGTCGATGCGGACGCTTCCGCCGAGGGCGCGGACCTGTTTGGCGTAGGCGGCGACGACTTGGCGATAGTCGATGATGCCGGTTTGCGGGACCCATAGTCCTTCGATGCCGGCGACGTGGGGTTCGCGGTCGCGGATTTCGGCCGGGCCGATGCGATGGATGCCGGTGAGCCCGTTGGCCAGGCCCCGTCGCTCCAGTTCCGCCAAGGCGGGGAGTTCCGATTCATCGGTGGCGACGACGAGCTTGCCGCAGAGGTCGTATGGGACGCCATGGCGGTCGCAAAAGTCGATCAACCGGCGCCGGCCATCGGTGCAGAGGGCGGCCTTGAGGGAGCCGGGTTTGTAATAAAGCCCGGAATGGATGACGCCGCTGTTGTTGCCGGTCTGGTGGTGGGCGAGGTCGGACTCGGCCTCGATGACCAGGACGGTTTGGCGGTGGCGTTGGGCCAAGGTCATGGCGACGGCGGTTCCGACGATGCCGCCGCCGACGATGAGGGTGTCAAAGGGGGCTATCATGGGTGATGGAGGATTCATCGGCGGAAATGGGAGGGGTCCGTAGTTCGGGGTCGGGGGTGCGGGCTGGGTGGCGGGACGGAGGGTCAATGGCGGCGTCGGGGGCGGGGTCGGGTGGCGGGGGGTGCGAGGGGGGCGAGAAGGGCTTGGTGGAGGCCGAAGAGGTGTTCGACTCGGTGTCGGTCGGAGGGGAAGGGGGCGGATCGGTAGGCCGAATCGACCAGTCGGTCGAGGCGGCGATGGGCGTCGGCGAGGGCGACGGGCATGGAGCGGGGATCGTACAGGTCGGCCAAGGTCGCGCCGGGGAAGGCGGCGCGGGCGTCGAGGACGGCTTGGGCGGCGATTTCGATGCGGGCGACCTGGGCTTCGGCGGGGGCCGGCCAGGGGAAGTTGTTGTAGACGAGCTTGTTGGAATAGCGGTAGTCGCTCTTGAGCCGGCCGCAGACTTGGCGCACCCAGGCCATGTGCATGGCCGAGGTGAGGATGGCGAAGTGATATAGGGTGGCGCGGGGGATGAGGAGGACGAGGTTACTGGCTATCGTCGTCGGAGGCGCGAACGCAATGGGAATGTACGGTCGCCGCTCGGATGATACGGAGGGAATTATCAGATAGCGGGTTTTTGGGTGGCTAATGAAAGCGAATTGGGATGGAGTGACGGCCAATTTGCGAGTCGCTTCGCGTTTGCTGGCCAAACGAAACGCGCGGACTTGCTCGATGCGTTTCATCAGCGCGGGCATTTGGCGAAGGGTCGAAGGATTGGCGCCTTCAAGCCAAAGGCAGTAACGCCGTACGCCATTGATGAACTCTTCGGCGCCAACAAACGGATGGATGAACGGCGCGGCGTCGGG
>JBBSAF010000314.1:0-3477 GCA_038252525.1 Tepidisphaerales bacterium | reverse complement strand
CGGTCCCTGCACCCGCGGCGCATCGGTCGCGGCGCCCCGGTCCCCGCTCGGCGGCGGAACATCGCCGTACTTGGCCTGCCCCACCGTGTCGGCGGCACATCCGGCCAACAAAGCCAACCCCGCCGCCGCCACCAGTGCTCGTTTCGTCTTCATCGGTAAGTCCTTTCCGTAAAGTTATTAACGCCCAGCAAACGCCGGGCCGCGCGCCCCCCCCGCCCGCGCACAAAAATCCGTCGGCCCCTCAATGGGACCGACGGATATAGGCAGAGAGTCACCCGTCGCCGAACGCCACCACCGACCCACACCCACCCCGCGCAAGTCAATTAGCCGTCCGCACTTACAACGTACAACGTACAACTTACAACTTACAACTTACAACCGGCAACTCTCAACCCACAACCCACAACCCACAACCTACAATTCCCAACCCGCAACTCACTTATTCCCAGGCATCGTCGGCATCGCCGGGGCGTTGCGGGCGGTGTCCAGCATCTTGCGGGCGTTGGCCAACTGAGTCTGAAGCGCCGGGGTCAGGCTATCCTTCATCTTCTCGACCTGGGTCAGGGCCTTGTCGGCCATGTCGAGCTTGTTCTCCTTGATGTAAGTCATGGCTTCATCAAGCTTGGCCTGGGCTTCCTTCACCATGGCGCTGCTGCTGTCGGCGGCTTGGTTGGCCGCGTCCTTGGTGGCGTCGACGGCGTCGTTCATCGCGTCCTTGCCCTTGTTCGCGGCGTTCTTGGCCGCGTCGGCGGCATTATCCATGGTGTCCTTGGCCGCATCTTGAGCTTTATCCACGTTTCTCTGGGTGGCATTGGAGGGTGCCGGCGGGACGACGGGTTTGTCTTCCGTCGAGTTGCAACCGACCACCATCGCGCCACTGAGCAGCATTCCACCGACCATCAATCCGATACGCATAGGAGGCTCCTTTCCTGAAATCCTCTGTTTCCTCAACCACGACACAATGGCATGATAGACATGGCAAGGTGGAATTGGGAATGGGCAAATCGGCGGGGTGACATTTCCACTTGTCCACAACACAGGCCAATCGGCGGGGATTCAGGGAGCGGCGGAATGGCGGATGTCGGCGCCCATCCGCATGGTGGAGGCGCCGAGGGGCGGGAACGGCATTCATGGAGCGGCGGAATGGTCGAAGACGGTGACGTATTTTTCGTGCCCGGCCGGGTCGAACTGGTCGGCAAGCACACCGACTATTGCGGCGGGCGAAGCCTGGTATGCACCCTCGACCGGGGCATTTCCATGCGCGTCGCGCACGCGGAGGGTCGGGTGACGCTGCGCGACGGAGTGTCGGGGGAAATCGCGGCGTTCGATCCCGACGCCGATCTTCGGCCGATCCCGGGGCATTGGTCGAATTATCCGATGACGGTGGTGCGACGGATTAGACGCGATTTTCCAGGGGTGAAACTGGGCATGGACGCGCGATTCCGAAGCAACCTGCCGAAGGCGGCGGGGCTGAGCAGCTCCAGCGCGCTGGTGGTGGCGACGTTCCAGGGGCTCCTGCGCACCTCGGATTTGGCGCGTGATCCTGCCTATCGGCGGCATCTGGCGAGCGCGGAGGAGGTGGCGGCGTATCTGGGTGCGGTCGAGTCGGGCAAGGCGTTCGGGCCGTTCGCGGCGGATGGGGGCGTGGGGACCAGCGGCGGGAGCCAGGATCACGCGGCGATTTTGCTGTCGCGGACGAACCAGGTGCTGCGGCTGTCCTTCTCGCCACTGACGGTCGAGGGGCACATTCCGTTTCCGTCGAAATGGCGGCTGCTCGTCGGGCAAAGCGGGGTGGTGGCGGAGAAGACGGGTGGCGCGATGGGCCGATACAACCGGCTGTCCGCGCGGGCCGCGACGCTGTTGGCGATCTGGAATGCTCGAACGGACAGGAACGATCCCACCCTGGCGACGGCAATGGAATCGGAGGCGTCGGCGGCGGATCGGTTGCGGCGGTGGGCGGGGGATGGCCCGGATGGGACGGCGCTGGTCCAGCGGCTCGATCACTTCATTTTGGAAAGCGGCGAACTGGTCCCGGCGGCGGCCGAGGCGATCCTGCGCGCCGATGGGCATGCGATGGGGGCGATCGCGGCGCGCTCGCAGGCGGCGGCCGAGCGGCTGCTGGGAAATCAGGTGGATGAGACGATGGCGCTGGTGTCGGCGGCGCGGGACGCCGGGGCGTTGGCCGCCAGCGCGTTCGGGGCGGGCTTCGGCGGCAGCGCCTGGGCCATCGCGCCGGTGGACGAAGCCGACGGGATCGCGCTGCGCTGGATGGAAGAATATCGCCGCAGGGTCGCCCCCACGGTGGCCGCGCGGGCGCGGGCGTGGTGACCCGCGTGGTAAGTCGTACGTTGTACGTTGCCAGTTGCGGGTTGCGGGTTGCGGGTTGCGAGTTGCGGGTTGCGGGTGGGAAATACGTAAGGACCGCGCGGACGCGCGCGGCGCCTGTAAAGGGCGTTTGGCTCGCCTCCCTCACTGGCAACCGACAACTGGCAACCGACAACTGCCCCATCACTGGCAACCGACAACTGCCCCATCACTGACAACCGCCCCATCATGCCTGCATGGAAAGGGCTTCCATGCGGGCGTCGGGGGCGGGGACATCGAGGCCTTGTGCGGCGACGGCGGCTTTTTGCTTGCCCAGCTTGTCGAGCAGCATCGCCCAGGTTTCGCGCTGGTATCGGAGCACCCGCAACGCCTCGTCGAGGGCCTCGGGGGTGTGCTCGATGTTGGCCTCGATGAGCTTGCGGTAGGCGTAGTTGTAGAGGCTGGAGAGCTTGCCGCAGAGTTCGGGGGCCATATCGTGCTTGAGACAGGAGGAGAGCTCGCCGAGGATCTTCTGCACGCGGACGATGAGGGTGTAGCTTTGCTCGAAGTTTTTTTCGCGCAAGGCGATGCGGGCCTGTTCGCCGAAGCGCAAGGCGCCGTCGAAAAGCATCAGTTGAAGCTGCTCGGGGGTGGCGGTGAGAACCTTGGTCCGCAGGTATTGCTGTGCCGCTTGTGGATTCATGCCTCTCGCTTTCCCTTGACCGACACGGGAACTATCGGCATTTTGGGGCGGGGCAATTCAGCGGGAAACCGCGCGGGGCGCGGAAATTGCGTCGGCGGGCGCGGTTTTCGCCGCCTCGCCGAAGATGCGGGTGAAGCGGGATCAACGCAGTGGGCGGCCAAACCGGCTGGGAGCAGGGCGCCGACGCCACGTCGTCGCCGGGCGAACGAGATGCATCGACGGCGGGGGCGATCAGCCATTGCCGTTGGACGAAAAGGATTTGATCTGTCCCAAGGCCGTTTGCTGGCTTTGCAGCCCGGCCAGGATGGTTTCCATGTTGGCGAACTGCATCTGCAGGCGGGTGCGCTTCTGGTCGAGCAGAACGGTGAGGGAGGTGATGCGCAGCCGGAATTGGTCGCTCTGGGTCGACAGGGTCTGGTTCTCGCGGGGGATCAGTCCATCGATGGGGTCGATGATCTTGGTGAGTTGGT
>JBBSAF010000313.1:0-3478 GCA_038252525.1 Tepidisphaerales bacterium | reverse complement strand
GCGCCCGCGAATATGACCGCGCCCGCGAATATGACCGCGCCCGCGAATATGACCGCGCCCGCGCCCGCGCCCGCGCCCGCGAATATGACCGCGCCCGCGAATATGACCGCGCCCGCGAATATGACCGCGCCCGCGAATATGACCGCGACCGCGCCCGCGAACGCGGGCGCGCCGCTCCCGAATCACCAACCCCTCCCATTCGCCCATTTCCCCCCCTTCGGCTACATTCCACCCGCCATGACCGACGCCCCGTGCCTTTCCCCCCGCTGGACCGCCTGGCTCACCCCGACCGTCTGCCGGATCGGCTTCGCCCTGCTCCTCGCCTGGGGCGCCATCGGGCATGTCCAATACCTCCACAACTCCCCCCTCGATCTCTCCGGCGACGAGGCCCAATATTGGGACTGGTCCCGACAGCTCGGCCCCAGCTATTACTCCAAAGGTCCCCTCGTCGCCTATCTCATCGCCGCCTCCACCGCGATCTTCGGCAATACCATGCCCGCCGTCCGCTACCCCGCCATGGTCCTCGCCATCGGCACCTCGATCTGCACCTACTGGCTCGTCGTCAAGCTCTTTCGCTCGGACCGTTTGGCCCTCGGCACGGCCCTGCTCTACCACATCGTCCCGGTCTTCGTCGCCGGCTCGATATTGATGACCATCGACCCGCCGTTTTTCTTCCTCTGGGCGTTGACCACCTGCCTGGCCGTGAAAGGCCTGTTCGATGGCTCGAAATGGGCATGGCCTGTTATCGGATTATTGCTCGGTCTCGGCTTCCTCGCCAAATACGCCATGTTCCTGTGGTGGGTCGGCCTCGGCGTCTGGATCCTGATCGACCGCCCCAGCCGGCGCTGGCTCAAAAGCGGCTGGTTCTGGTCCATGGTCCCCATCGCCCTCGCTTGCACCACGCCGGTGATCCTCTGGAACCTTCGACACGGCTGGGCGAGCCTGGCGCATGTCGAGGAACAAACCGGCACCGGCTTCCAATGGTCCAACCCCCTTGAAATGGTCGGTGGACAAATGGCCATCGTCGGGCTGTCCATCGCCATCACCCTGATCGCCGCCGTCGTCTACACCCTTCGCCGAATCAGCGCCTCCGACCCCCATCGACGCGCCCTCCGATACCTCACCGTCATCGGACTGTCGTTTTTCACCATCGTCTTCCTGAACAGTTTCCGATCCAAAATCCAACCCAATTGGCCCGCCCCGGCCTATTTCACGCTCATGATCCTAACGGCGTATTTCCTGTCGATCCGTCTGGGACCCCGCGCGCCCCATAAGTGGTTCTGGCGCATCAACTTGCTGCTGGGAATCGCCGCGGGGCTGATCCTCATGCCCCTCGCCCACGACTTTTCCGCCGCCTACCCTTATCTGCCCACGCTCGACCGAATGCGCACTTCCCTGGGCGCGAAAAAACCCCTCACCGTCCGCCAAATCGACCCCACCTACAAACTTCGCGGCTGGGCCGAACTTGGCGAAACCGTCGGCCTCGAACTCCGCCAGCTCCCCCCCGGCGCGTTCGTCCTCAGCGACGACTACCAAACCACCGCCGCCTTGGCGTTCTATGTCCCCGGCCAACCCAAAACCTATTACGGCGGGTCGTATTTCGCCGAGGCGCCGGCCCGTTTTTGCCAATATGACATGTGGCCGGATCGGAATCTTGAACCCGACAAAACCCATCTCTTGGGCCGGGACGCCATTTACGTCGGCTACATCCGCAAGGACTTGCGTTCGGCCTTCGATTCCGTCCAACGCCTCCCCGATGTGGTCATCCTCCGTCGCGGCCTGGAAGTGCGACGGTTCCTCGTCTGGAAACTGATGAACTTCCATGGCCTGCCCCGCGCCGCCGGCGAGCGCCAATTTTAACGCGATGGACGCCACCCCCCCCGACAATTCGTCGCAACATCGCCGGCGTCGTCTGGCCATTTTCATCGGCGGATGGGCGATCGCCTTGGGCCTCGCGTTTCTGCTGGACCCTCCCGTCGCCCAATGGATGTACGACTGGCGGCCGGGCATACCGCGGCATTTCATCGAGTACCAGAGCGGTCCCCTCAGCCGCGAGGACGCGCTGGCCAAAATCCTCCGCGCCCCCGGCGATTTCCGCTTCACCCTGGCCATCGCGCTGCTGCTGTTGATCCTCCACCGCGACCATTGGAAATCCGCCGGCCTCCTCGTGCTCGCCGGCATCGCCTCGGGGAGCAATTCTGTTTTCAAATGGATTTTCGGGCGCACCCGTCCCCTGCGCGACGGCCCATCCTGGGACCTGTTCAACGGCGGCCTCATCGGGGCGTTTGAACATATGGACGTGTCGTTCCCCTCGGGACACGCCGCCCTGGCCTTCGCCAGTGCCGCCGCCCTGGCCGTCGCGATGCCGCGCTGGCGGGCGTGGTTCTATGCCGGTGCGACCCTGGTGGGCTTGGAACGAATCGCTGAAAACGCCCACTACCTGTCGGACGTCACCGCCGCGGCCCTGCTGGGTGTGTTGTGCGTCAAGGGCGTGGTGTGGGTGGCGGGGGTTTTCATCACGGAGCAGCCGGATACATTGGATCGAAACCCAACCCCATGACAAACACCCCCTCTCTTTCCGTCGTCATTCCCGCCTACAACGAGCAGGAGAACATTCCCGCGCTCCTATCGCGCCTCGGCGATGCCCTGGCGAAAATCCAGCGGCCGTTCGAGGTCGTCGTCGTCGATGACGGCAGCACCGACCAAACCCCCCGGTTGCTCTCCGAGGCCATGCGCGAATTGCCTTGGCTCCGCGTCATCCGCATGGCGCGCAACGGCGGGCAGTCGGCGGCATTCGAGGCCGGCTTCGCCGCCGCCCGCGGGGCGATCATCGCCACCATCGACGCCGACCTGCAAAACGATCCCGAGGAGCTGCCGCGGCTATTGGAAATGCTGGAAACCCAGTCGGCGCAATACGATATGATCACCGGCTGGCGCAAGGACCGCCAAGACACCCCCTTCCGGCGCTGGCAGAGCCGCCAGGCCAACCGCATCCGCAACTACATCAGCCGGGAAACCGTCGTCGATTCCGCCAGCAGCCTCAAAATCTACAAGCGCCAATGTCTGGAGGGACTGAAACTGTTCAA
This sequence comes from Tepidisphaerales bacterium, assembly GCA_038252525.1. Classification (GTDB taxonomy): domain Bacteria; phylum Planctomycetota; class Phycisphaerae; order Tepidisphaerales; family Tepidisphaeraceae; genus JBBSAF01. Next base: position 392 of record JBBSAF010000313.1, on the reverse strand, counting down.
CGGCGCTCACCGCTTTTTCCCCACCCTGGTCAAGATGCGCGGGTTCCGCTGCCTGGAGACCCCGGTCAAGCACTCCCCCCGGTTCGCGGGCACCGCCAAATACGGCTTTCGCAACCGGGCGTTGCGGGCGTTCGTCGATTTATTGGCCGTCCGCTGGATGAAAAGCCGTCATATCCGTTACGAAGCGCGGGAAATCCGTCCGTCCGACCCGTCGCCGGCGTCGCCGGGGTGATGCTCCGGTGGGAAAACGGTCGATTGCATCCTATGATCCGCTCGCCTGATCGCGGTCTGTGCCGGGACCGACGGGCGAGGGATGCAAGAATCATGAAAATCGCGGACCATGACATCGGCGTGTGCAGTTGGTCGTTCAACGTCATCGACGTGCCCCATCT
>JBBSAF010000312.1:0-3493 GCA_038252525.1 Tepidisphaerales bacterium | reverse complement strand
TGTGAAAACCCCCGTTGCCCGCCGTCGTCACTGCCTTCCATTGGCCCAAGGCAAAGGCATGTTGCCCCCGGGCCAAGGGAGTCTTGGCGGGGTGCCAGACAACGAGGGCACAACCACGCCGGCGCCTCGCCCCATCGCGCCCCGCGACCCCATATGCCCAACCCATTGCCGCTTCACCCCCCCACGGCCGCGCGCACCTCATTGAGCTGCTTGGCCAAGGGGATCGACAGCGGGGGGGCGCCCTGCATGAGATTGTCCACCGTTTGCAGGATCCGCCGTGCCTCCTCCTTGCCATCGGTCTTGGCAAGGCTCGATGCCAACCCGATCAGCGCCTCGATGTTGCTCGGCTGCAATCGCACCGCCTCGCGGAACGCCTTGATCGCCGCGGGCTGGTCGCCCAATCGCTCGTGCGTCCGCGCCAGCGTGTCCCACAGGGTCGAGACCTCCGGCGACGCCTTCGTCGCCCGCAGCGCCAGGTCGCGCGCCTCCTCCGCCGACTTGTTCATCGTCAGCAGCGCGAAGGCCAACTGGTTCAGCACCAGCGCGTTGTTCGGATCGGCCTCCAAGGCCTTGCGATAGGCCGATTCGGCCGCGGGCATGTCCCCCAGCCCCTCGCACGTGGACCCCAGCAACAGATACTCCGCCGAATCCGCGTCCGACGCCCCGGCACGGGCCGCGAAAATCGCCCGCGCCGCCTCGAACCCCGGTCGATACCCATATCGCTGCGCCAAGTCATACCACGCCCGCCCGAGGGCCAGTTGCTCATTGCGACTCGCCTTGTCCATCAGCGGCTCGATCTGGCGGATTCGACCGGCGTCGGTGTCGGCGCCGCGCGGCGACACCGCGATCAGGTTCAACCACGCCAGCCTCCAACGTCCATCGGTCTTGGCCGCCGGCAGCATCAAATCCGCCGCCTCCGATCCCTTGCCGGTCACGACCAAAGCGCGGGCGTAAACATTGACCAACCCGAAGTTCGCGCCGGGATTGGACTTGATCTCACCGACATACGGCTTCAGTTGGTTCAGCGCCTCGACCGGCTGGCCGAGCGCCAAATCCGCCTCCGCGATGGCGATGTCCGCCATCCGCGGATTGTCCAGCGAGCGCCCGCGCCACGCCTGCGCCGCCCGCAGCATCTGCGCGGGCTTGCGGGCCGCGGCGTACGCCTCGGTCGCCACCCGCGCCGCTTCGGCGCTGGTCGGCAGGGCATCCATCACCCGCTGCCCATAGCCCGTCGCATCGTCCATCCGTCCCGCCGCCAGACAGCGACGCACCACTTCCTTGTGCACCGGCAGGAACTGCGGATACCGATCCGCCACCTGCCGCAATTTCACCAGCGTCTGGTCCGCCGGCTCGTTGTTGAGCTTCGCGTCGTTGACAACCTTCAACGTCGCCACCGCCGCCTCATTCTTCGAGTCCTTCGACAGCTCGTCGATGACCTCCTGAAGGTTCTCCCCGCCCCCCTTGGCCAGCGTCGCCACGCGCTCCCGGGCCAAGCGGATGTCCGCATCGTCGGGCAGGCGCACCGCCGCCTCGTCCGCCGCCTTGGCCGCCTCCTCGAAGCGGTCGTGCCGCACCAGGAAACCGATCAAACCCAAATGCGTCTCGGCCGAACCCGGCGCCGCCGCGACCGCCGCCCGATATTTCGCCACTGCCGCGTCGGCGCTTTCGTGTCGCTCGGCGAACTCCGCCAAAGCCAGTTCCCGTCGACCCGCCGGCAAATCCAGCTTCTCCATCCGCCCCAGCGCCGCGTTGGCCGCGCCCATCTTGTTGACCGACGCGTAAAAATCCGCCGCCGCCCGGATCGTGTTCAGATCCGGCGAACCGCCCAATAGCCGATCATAAATCGCCGCCGCCTTGTCGGCCGATCCCGCCTGGCGGTACAGCCGCGCCAACAAAAGTTCCGTGCGCGTGTCGCGTTGCCCGTCCCCGATCGCCTCGATCACCGCGATGGCCTTGGCGTAATCGGCCTGCTGGGCGTACATCAGCGCGATGCGCTGCCGCAACGCCGCCGTGAGCGACGGGCTTGCCGCCGCCGTGTCCAGATACGTCCGGGCATCGTTGAACTTCGATTGCGACTGGTTCATCCGCGCCAGCTCGATCGCGATCTCCGCCGACTCCGGGCGAAGCTTCAACGCCGCAGTCAACTGGTCCATCGCCGCCGATGGATTCCCCGTGGCCTCCATCGCCCGCGCCAACAGAAGCCGCGGCTCGACCAGCGTCGGGCTGCTCCGCAGCATGTCCGTCAGCAGCACGATCGCTGCCGCCGTGTCGCGCCCCCGGTCGTTGGCATTGTCATCGTTGGCCAGCAGCCACCGGGCCTGGGCGATCTTCCAGACATACCCCTCATCGCCGGTCAACGCCTTGAACCGGTCGATGGTGCGCCGCTGGAACGCCCGGTCATCGCGCGGCGATTTGGCGTTCAGCACCGCGCTCTGCACCTGCAGGTTGTCCGGGAACTCCTCGCCGATCGCCACCCACGTCGTCTTGGCCGATGGATCCTCGATCAGTTCCAGATAACTCGCCAACGCCAGCCGCCATTGCAACGATTCCTCCCCGACCGCCTTGCCCACCAATGCCTTCAGATACGCCGTCCCCTCGGCCGACTTGCCCGCAGCCTGCATATCCATCGCCTTGGCGTACGCCAGCCCCGGCGTCGCCCCGTGCGCCTTCTCGGCCCGCTCGAAAATCGCGTCGGCCAATCCCAGTTGATGCCGCCGGCTCGCCGTCGCCAAGTTGATCAGCAGCTCCAGCGAAGGGGCGTTCTTGTCCCCCAGCGCCTTGTTGATCGCCGCGATCGCCTCATCCCGCCGGCCCGCCTGCGCCAACAGCGTCACATAGATCGGCAGCGTCTCCGATTCCCCCGGCACCTGCGCCTGCAGCATCTCCGCGACCTTCAGCGACCGCTGGTAATCGGCCGCCTCCCCGGTCTGCACCGCCTTGAAATACGTCGCCAGCACATACGCGATCACCGAACCGGCGGTGGGGGACCGACGGATGGCCTGCTCGGCCTCCTGCATCGCCGCGTCCACCCGCCCCGTCGTCGCCAGCAATCTCGCCCGCTGGCTCCACGGCAACCCCCATGCCGGGTCCAGATCGATCGCCTTGCGCCACGAATCCAGCGCCAACTCGTTCTCCTGCATCCGCTGATACGCCTCGCCCAGCAGGAACCGGATCACCGGATTCCGCGGCGAGCGGCTGATCGCGGCGTTGTATTTCTCGATCTTCTTCCGCACATCCTCCCGCGGATCCTCGAACCGCGCCCGCAGCGCCAACGCCCACCCCCGCGCGTCATCGTCATCCGTCCGCTTCTCCAACGCCCCCACGATCGGACGCGCATCGTCCGCCTTTTGCAGCTCGTACAACGCGAACGCCCGGTACGCCAGCAACTCCGCGTCCGCCTTGCCGTTCGCCGGGTCCAGCGCCTTGGTCCGCTCGATCACGTCCGCGAACCGCATCCCCTGCCACAGCCGCCGCACCAACGCCCGCGTCAACC
>JBBSAF010000311.1:0-3494 GCA_038252525.1 Tepidisphaerales bacterium | reverse complement strand
GGGGGGGGGGGGGTGGGGGAGGGTTGGACGGGCGTTGCGGTTGGGGATCGGGGTTCTACAATCCCCCCTTCCCCATTGGAAAACGCCCATGAGCCGCAGTGTGGTTGACGATTCCCCCTTGGCCGACGGCGCCGCGCTGTCAGGCGACCGGCTGCGTCGAACGCTGAGCTTGGTGACGTGGGCTTGGGTGTCGGGCAGCATTTGGTTGACGGCGACGAGCGGGGCGCCGCTGACGCTGTTCGCCCAGGGGTTGGGGGCGTCGAAGTTCGAGTTCGGGCTGCTCGCGGCGATGCCGTTCATGGCGTCGCTGCTGTCGCTGCCGGCGAGTTTGCTGATCGACCGGACGGGACAGCGGAGGCGGATTTTCCTGTGGGCGCTGTTTTGCCAGCGGCTGATGTGGCTGCCGATCGCGGGGTTGCCGCTGTGGATGGTCAGTCCGTGGGGATACGGGCCGGGCGCCACCGGGCCGGCGATGGGGCTGTTCCTGATGCTGACGCTGAGCATGCACGCGGGGCAGGCGATCGGCGGTCCGGCGTGGGTGAGCTGGATGGCGGATGTGGTTCCGGATCGGTTGCGGGGCAAGTATTTCGCTCGGCGCCGGCAGTGGGGGATCCTGTCGGCGATCCCGACGGCGCTGCTGGTGGGGTGGTTGCTGGACCGGCTGCATCCCAACGCGTCGGATCCGGCATTCCGCACGATGGCATGGTGCGCGGGGATCTTCATGGTGGCGGCGGTGTTCGGGGTGGTGGACATCGCCACGTTCATCTTCGTGCCGGATGTGCCGGTGGCGCCGCGGAACGATCGGCCGTTGCTGCAGGGGCTGATGCGGCCGCTGCGCGACCGGCAATACCTGTGGTTCGCGGGGTTCGTGGCGACGCTGGTGTTCGCGGTGAGCTTCATGGGGCAGTTCGTGACGCTCTACCTGATCGAACGGTTGGGGGTGACCAACACCCAGACGCAGTTGATGCTGATCGTGGCGCCGTCGCTGGCGCAATTGGCGGTGCTGGGGGTGTGGGGGGTGGCGGCCGACCGGATGGGCAAGAAGCCGGTGCTGGTGCTGGCGGCGCTGGGGTTGGTGCCGGTGGGGGTGGCGTGGTGTTTCATGGGGGATGGGTCGTTCTGGTTGGGATATGTGCTGTCGGCGCTGGGGGCGGCGCTGTGGGCGGGGGTGGATGTGTCGAACATGAACATGGTGCTGGAGATGTCGGCGAGCAAATCGGTCGACGACCCGGACCAGGAGGCCGGGGGCAGCGCGTATGTGGCGGTGAACAGCATCATCATCAACATCGCCGGCTGCCTGGGGGGATTGTCCAGCGGATTGATCGCGCAGGCGCTGCGGGATTGGCATTGGACGCCGGTGGCGGGGTGGAAGACGCTGTCATTCTATGAGGTGCTGTTCGCGTTGAGCGCCTTCATGCGACTGCTGGCGGTGGTGGTGTTCCTGCCGCGGATCCACGAGACCCGCGCCAAGCCGACGGTGCATGTGCTGCGGTTCATGACGACCAACATTTACAACAATGTGTTCAATGCGCTGATGCAGCCGGTGCGAAGGGTGAGGCGGATGGGGGAGAGGCGGTAGGCGGGCGGGCGGTGGGCAGTTGGAAGTTGGTAGTTGGTAGTTGGCAGTGGGCGGCGACCCCGGGCGAGGTGTCGTCCGACCGACCGTCGGGCGGACGACACTGCCCGTGGGAACCAACCGCGCTCCATGATTTCCGGGTGGCCAACCTGACCGCCCGGGGCCGTCGTTCGACGGCCTGACGGAGTTCCCATTATCAAAGTCGATGCCAGTCGCGGGGAGGGGGCGATCTTTTGCCGGAGGTGGCGTTTGTGGGTTGGAAAGCGGGGATTGACGGCGAAGGACGACGGGCGCGGCCGCGCGATTGTTGCACGCCGGCCCCCGGCGCCGCGCGCTTATCGCGCGGTGGCGCGCGACATTGCACGGGTGTGCGCGGGAGGTTTCGCGCGCGATGGCGGTGGCAAACGACATTGCAGGAGTTGGCGCGGGACCGCGCGGGGCGCATCTGCTCCGCGCTTAGCGCGCGGTGGCGCGCGACATTACACTGACGGGCATGGCCAAGGATCGCTCGCGCAAATACCACGACCGGGTCGCCCGGCAATATGACGCCATCTACGACGATCCGTATTGGCGATTCCACGATGATCTCACGTGGCGGCTGCTCAAGCCGCATCTGCCGCGCGACGCCGGGGCGCCGTGCGCGGATTTGGGATGCGGCACGGGCAAATGGGGTTTGAAGCTGCTGAAAAGCGGCTACCCGGTGACGTTCCTGGACCACGCGGCGGCGATGGTCGAGCAGGTCCGGCAGAAGCTGGATGGCAACCCGCGGGCCGCGAAGGCGACGCTGGTGGTCGGCGACCTGGTGGACATGAACCCACTGCCGGATGGGCATTTCGCGCTGGTGACGGCGATGGGGGATCCGCTGTCGATCTGCTCGGATCCGAATCGGGCGGCGCGGGAGATGGCCCGCATCACCCGCCCGGGCGGGGTGGTGATCGCCACGGCGGACAATCTGCTGGCGGCGCTGGACCATTATGTCGAGCGCGGCAATTTGGACGCATTGGAGACGTTCGTGAACACCGGACGGACCGAGTGGCTGACGGCCGACCAGCGCGAGCGGTTCGAGCTGCACACGTTCACGCCGGAGTCGCTGCGGCGGCTGTTCGCGCGGGTTGGATTCGAGGTGCTGGAGGTGTCGGGCAAGACGATCCTGCCGGTGCGGGCCAACAAACACCTGCTGACGCACCCGGATGCCGAGAGGCGGCTACTGGAGTTGGAGATGAAACTACTGGCCGACCCGTCGGTGGCGGCGCGGGGCGGACATCTGCAAATCGTCGCCCGTCGGCGGGTGTGAAAGGCGCCGAGCGCAGGGGAAGGAGGATGCTTATTGCCAACCGCCAACCACCAGCATCCTCCGTGTGAAGCGCGTCGGGCGCGCGGGAAAGCGGGGGCGGTCTTGTAGGAAATCCGGCGCCACGCACCGTGAATGTGCGCGAAGGCGGGAGTGAAAAACGCCGGGCGGGAGCGAAGGCGGGCAAGATTGTGCACGCCGGCCCTTGACGCGGGGCGGGGCGCGGGGTGTATTACAAAGCCATGCGACAGGCGTTCCATTCCATCATCAAGCGGGATCCCCGCGGATACGTCGGCTGGGTCGAGGAAGTTCCGGGCACGATCACCGGCGGCAAGTCGTTGGAGGAGTGTCGTAAAAACCTCCGCGAGGCGCTGCGGCTGATGCTCGAAACCCATCGGGACGAGGCGCGGCGGTGTCTCGATGGCAGCTGCATCCAGGAACCGATCGAAGTCGAGATCGACGACCTGGACCGACGGCATTTCGCTTGAGAGGCGATCGGGCCGGATGTGCCGGGGACCGTCCCGAGGGATGGAGGCTCTTTGGTGCGCGAGGGGGGGGAAGGAAGAAAGTTGTGGGTTGTGAGTTGAGGGTTGCGAGTTGTGGGTTGTGGGTTGAGGATTTCCCACG
>JBBSAF010000310.1:0-3511 GCA_038252525.1 Tepidisphaerales bacterium | reverse complement strand
CCCCACCTCCCGCATCACGAACTCCCCCGCGTCATGGCCGCTCTCGGAAATGTCCGCCACCGTGTCGGCCATGTCCGCCGCGCCCGCCGTTCCCGCCAAGACCCCCACCAGCCGATCCCGCTCCCCCGTCGTCCGCTTTTCCGTCACCGCGATCAGCAGGCAGTCGCCCAACTCCGGATATTCCCCCCCCACCGCGTGGCCCGCCAAAATCCCCGCCGCCGACGCACGGCCCAATGCCCGCGCCACCGGCTCATTCAACCGGACCAATATCTCGTTGAAATGCGACCGATCCGGGTACCTCGGCTTGATCCCGACCTTCGCCAGCTCCTTCCGCAGATACGTCGCCTTGTTGAAACAGAGCTGCGCCGCCTCGCGCATCCCCGCCGGCCCCATCGCCGCCAGATGCACGCTGGCCCGCATCGCCAACAGCCCTTGGTTCGTACACACGTTGCTCGTCGCCTTTTCCCGTCGGATGTGCTGCTCGCGCGTCTGGAGTGTCAGACAAAACGCGCGCTGGCCTTCGATGTCCGTCGTCTGTCCCACCAATCGGCCGGGCATCTTCCGCACGAATTGCCCCTTGGCAGCGAACAACCCCAGATACGGCCCGCCAAATCCCAGCGGAATCCCCAGCGGTTGTCCCTCGGCGACCGCGATGTCCACATCCATCTCCCCCGGCCGTTTCATCAGCCCCAACGCCACCGGATTGAACACCTGCACGATCAGCGATTCATTCGCATGCGCGAACTTCCCGATCGTCTCCACCGCCTCGATGTGCCCAAAATAATTGGGCGACTGCACCAGCACCGCCGCCGTGTCGGTCTCCAGCTCGCTTTCCAACTCCTGGCTGTCCACCACGCCATTTTTCAACGGGATTTCCGTGTACCGCGCCGGAAGATCCGCCAGATACGTCCTCAGCACCGCCCGATACTGCGGATGCACCCCTTGGCTGACGATGATCTCCCGCTTGCCCGTCACCGCCAGCGCCATCAACGCCGCCTCCGCCAGCGCCGTCGCCCCGTCGTACAACGAACTGTTCGCCACCTCCATCCCCGTGAGCTGGCACACCATCGTCTGGAACTCGAAAAACGCTTGCAACGTCCCTTGCGACGCCTCGGCCTGGTAGGGCGTGTAGGCCGTCAGGAACTCCCCCTTCATCGCCAAATGATCCACCACCGCCGGAATGAAATGGTCATACGCCCCGGCCCCTAGGAAACAAACCTTGTCAGACACGCAGGAATTGTTGTCCGCCATGGCAGACAAATGCCGCCGCAGGGACAATTCGTCCATCCCCGCCGGCAGATCGAGTTCCCCCCGCAATCGCATCGACGCCGGCACCTGCCGCAGCAAATCCTCCATCGAGGATGCCCCGCACGCCGCGAGCATCTGCGCCTTCTGCGCCTCGGTGAACTGAACGTAATTCATGGAACTCCACGGGGGGGAAAAGTCTTTGGCCAAGCATGGAAATCAGGATGCGGGGGCAAAGATCACAAAGAAGCAAAGAATCAAAGAAGGCGTTTTTAGTTTAGTCCTGCATCGCTCCCCGTCCTCTTTGCGATCTTTGCCTCTTTGTAATCTTGGGTAAACGCATTCTCTGGCCCACGCGAACCGTGGTGTGACTGCTAACTTTGCCCCACCACTTTCAGATACTGTTCCGCGGCCAGAAGTTGGTCCGAATCCCCGGTGCCATCGGTTTTCACCCGAATCATCCATCCCGCTTCGTACGGATCGGTGTTGATCGTGCCGGGATGCTCCCGCAGCGATTCGTTGACTTCCACCACCGTCCCCCCCACCCCGCTGTAGAGGTCGCTGGTGGCCTTCACCGACTCGATCTCCCCGAACCGTCCATTGGCCGACACGGTCGTTCCGACTTTCGGCAAATCCACGAATGTGATGTCCGTCAACTCGTCGGCCGCGAACCGCGAAATCCCGAGGGTGACAATCCCCCCCTCGGCCTTATGCCACTCGTGCGTCGCCAAATACCTTCGATCCCTGGGTGTGTCCGACATGGATGATTCCTGGAAAAAAAAGTTGTGAGTTGTGAGTTGTGAGTTGTGAGTTGTGAGTTGTGAGTTGTGAGTTGTAAGTTGTAAGTTGTAGGTTGTAAGTTGTGGATCGTGGCTGGTTTATCGTCAATTCCCTGCCGTCTCCGCCTACCGCCTACCGCCTACCGCCTACTGCCTACTATAAAACGGCATTCCCACGATTGTCGCTTCTGAACGCTCGGTCTCCTTGATCGCCACCTCCAGTGGCCCATCAATCCCCGCATCGACGTACCCCATGGCGATGCTCTTTTGCACCGTCGGGCCAAACGTCCCGCTGGTGATCTCTCCCACCACCTTGCCATCGGCCCAAATCCCCATCCCCTGCCGCGCGATGCGACGCCCCTCCAAAACCAATCCCACCCGACGCCGTTTGACGCCCTTCTCCTTGATCTCCCGCAGCGCTCCTGCCCCGACAAAATCCTTTTCCAGGTCCACCGCCCACCCCAATCCCGCCGACAGCGGGTCGATGGTTTCGCTCAGTTCATGCCCATACAGCGGCATCGCCGCCTCCAGCCGCAGCGTGTCCCGCGCTCCCAGCCCCGCCGGCTTGATCGTCGCATCCTCCCGGTCCATCTTCCCCCCCAGCAGCTTCATCGCCATCCCCGCCATCTTCGCCGGCAGCACCAGCTCGATCCCATCCTCCCCGGTGTATCCCGTGCGGAAAACCGTGAACTTGATGAGCATGTAACTGCCCGACTCGAACCCGTAGCGCTTCATCCCCGCCAAATCCACCGGCAGCACACTGGCCAGCCGCTCGATGATCTTCGGGCCTTGCATCGCCAGCATCCCCGTCGATTCGGTCTGGTCGGCCATATCGAAGTCCATCCCCGTCGCCCGCCGGGTCTCGTTGAAATATTTCACCAACTTTTCACGGTTGGAGGCGTTGCACACCATCACCCAGTTCTTCACATCGCGCCCGATGATGACATCATCCATCACCCCGCCGGATTCGTTGCAGATCAGGCTGTAGCGGCTCTGGCCGATCTTTTGATCCGAGAGCCGTCGCGTCGCCACATGCCCCAGGAACTTCACGGCGTCCGGCCCGGTGAAATGCAGCCGCCCCATGTGCGACACGTCGAACATCGACCCGCTTTGGCGCGTCTGCACGTGCTCATCGGCGATGGACCGATACAGCAGCGGCATCTCCCACCCCGCGAAGTCCACCATCTTCGCCCCGGCCGACACATGAAAATCATAAAAAGGTGTGCGTTTGAGCATTTCCCCCCGAACCTATCGCCCCGCCCCCCGTCACGTCAAGCACGCCATTGTCCTCAAGGATCGCGTCGCAACAGCGCCTCGAACCCCGCCTGCGAAAAAGGGGGGTCATGGGCCAACGCCATTTTGATCCCGCGCTCCTCCATCAACTGCCGGTGAGGATCAAAATCATGGGCGTTTGGGCATTCCATACAAGTAATGGTCGTGTTGCGCCGCCCCGTCGGTCGGAACCGACGGATCAATCTCTCTCCCCT
>JBBSAF010000309.1:0-3533 GCA_038252525.1 Tepidisphaerales bacterium | reverse complement strand
GACCCTTTGAAGTAGTGCGGTTCGGTGAGAACGGACAGGCACGCTGCGCCGCCGGCTTCGTAGGCGCGGGCCAGTGCGGCGGGATCGAGGGTGGGGGCCAGATCGCCTTTCGAGGGGGAGGCGCGCTTGATTTCCGCGATAATGCCGACAGGTCCGGCCGCCTGGAGAGCGGACGCGAAGGGGCGGCGATCCGCGCGGGTCGATTCGGCGCGTGATCGGATTTCGGCAAGCGGCGCACGAGTCATGGCCTCGGCAACGTCGCGGCGGCGGTGTTCCAGGATGATGGATAGGAAGTCGCTCATATTTACCGGCGCGTGAAGGCGATGAGGGCGTCGAGTTTGGCCAGGGCGGCGCCGGAATCGATGGAAATGGCGGCTGCAGTCAGACCGGCTTGCAGGTCCGGGGCCAGGCCGGCGGCCACCAGCGCGGCGGCGGTGTTGAGTAGCACGACGTGTCGGCGGGGGCCCGGCTCCCCCTTGAAAACGGCGGAGAGGATGGCGGCATTGAGGTTGGCGTCGCCCCCCTTCAGATCTTCGGGATCGGCCCGTTCGCCGAAGAAACGCTCGGGCGACAGGTCATAGGTTTTGATCGCGCCGTTGCTTAGCTCCGACACGCGGGTGGCGTCGCACACGCTGATCTCGTCGAGCCCGTCATGGCCATGGACCACAAATGCGCGGCGAGTACCGAGCTTGAGCAACACCTGGGCGAACATCTCCGTGAGGGCCGGGGCGAAGACGCCGAGGAGTTGGGCCGAGGCACCGGCGGGATTGGTCAGCGGCCCGAGCATATTGAACAGGGTGCGGATCCCGAGCTGCTTGCGGGCGGGCATGGCATGCTTCATCGCGCCGTGGTAGAGGGGTGCAAAAAGAAAGGCGATGCCGATTTCCTGCAGGGCTTGCTCCATGACCTCGGGATGAACCTGGAGGTTGAGTCCGAGCGCTTCCAGAACGTCGGCGCTGCCGCAGGCGCTGGACACAGACCGGTTGCCGTGCTTGGCCACGATGGCTCCGGCCCCGGCCGCGACGAAGGCGGTGGCGGTGGAGATGTTGAAGGTGCCGGAGCCGTCTCCGCCGGTTCCGCAGGTGTCCACCACGGAGGAGGATAGGGCCTGCACGCGAACGGCCTTGCGCCGCATGGCGCGGGCCGCGCCGGCCACTTCATCGATGGTTTCGCCCTTGGCGGCGAGGGCGGCGAGGAAGGCGCCGATCTGGGCGTCGGTCCATTCGCCGTCGAGGATGGCATCCACGGATTCGGCGGCCTCGGTTTCGGTGAGGTTGCGGCGCTTGACGAGGGCGGTCAGGATGTCCTTGAAAACCACGCTCATGGGCATTCTCCTTGTTAGAGACGGGCCATTTTCAGGAAGGCGCGAAGTAGGCGTTTGCCGATGGGGGTCATGATGGATTCCGGATGGAACTGAATGCCCTCCGTCGGGTGGGTCTTGTGGCGAACGCCCATGATCTCGCCGTCTTCGGACGTGGCGGTGATGACGAGATCGCTCGGGAAATTGTCACGGCTGATCACCAGTGAGTGGTAGCGCATGGCCTTGAAGGGACGGTCGCCCAGCTTGGCAAAAAGGCCCTGGCCGTCGGTCGTGATATCCGAGGTTTTGCCGTGCATGAGGCGCTGGGCATTGACGATGCTCCCGCCGAACACCTGGCCGATGGCCTGATGCCCGAGGCAGACACCGAGAATGGGAATGCGGCCGTAAAAGAGGCGGATGGCCGCGCAGGAGAGGCCGGCCTCCTCGGGGCGGCCGGGGCCGGGGGAGATGAGAAGGGCCTGGGGCGCGAGCGCTTCGAGCTGGGCGAGGGTCAGCGCGTCGTTGCGGTAGACGACGACGTCGGCCGTCATCTCGCGCAGGTATTGCACGAGGTTGTAGGTGAAGGAGTCATAGTTGTCGAGCACGAGGATCATGGCTGGCCTCCGGAAGAAGAAAGCAGTTCGAGCGCACGCATGACGGCGCGGGCCTTATTGACGGTTTCAAGGCGTTCGGTTTCGGGCACGGAGTCGGCCACGATGCCGGCACCCGCGCGAATCGTGAGCCGCCCGGATTCGATGCAGGCGGTGCGGATGCAGATGGCGAAGTCCATGCCGCCGTCAAAGCCGATATAGCCGACGGCGCCGCCGTAAGCGCCACGCGGGGAGGGTTCAAGTTCGGCGATGAGTTCCATGGCGCGGACTTTCGGGGCGCCCGATAAGGTGCCGGCCGGGAAGGAGGCGCGGAGCAGATCGAAGGCATCCTTGCCGGGCTCGAGCTCGGCGACAATGTTAGACACCAGGTGCATGACGTGGGAATAGCGTTCGACGATCATGAGGTCGTTGACCTGTACGGTGCCGGGGAGGGCCACGCGGCCGAGTTCGTTGCGGCCGAGGTCCACGAGCATGAGGTGTTCGGCGCGCTCCTTCTCGTCCTGGAGCAGGCTGTTGGCAAGCTCGCGGTCCTCCTGTTCGTTGGCGCCGCGGGGGCGGGTGCCGGCGATGGGGCGGAGTGTGGCGGTGCGGTGCTCGAGGCGGACCATGGTCTCGGGCGAGGAACCGGCGAGGACGAGCCCGCCAAGACGGAGGAAATACATGTAGGGCGAGGGGTTCACGAAGCGCTGGGCGCGATAGAGCCCGAGCAGGTCGGCAGGCGGTTCGCCCACGAACTCCTGGGAGATGACGGCCTGGATGACGTCGCCTTTGTAGATGTGCTCCTTGACGGTATCGACCATGGCGCGGAAGGTCTCGGGCTTGGTCACGGCCTCGGGCGGACGCGGGGAGCGGACAGGGGGGATGGGCCGGGCGGGCGCCGGGGCCTCGAGGGTGTCGATGAGTTCGCGCACGCGGCGACGGGCTTCCTCGTGGGAGGAGTCGGGCTCTTTTCCGGGTTCGAGGAAGGCGAGGACCATGACGGTGAGGGTATGCTGGATGTTATCGAACACGAGGAGCGCGTCGGGCATCATGAAGTCGGCGAGGGGTTTCTCGGCGGGCAGGCGGTTGGGAACGCGGGGTTCGAAGAAGTGGATGGCCTCATAGGCGAGGGTGCCGACGAGTCCGCCGCAAAAGCGGGGACGGCCGGGCAGGTCGGCGAGGCGATAGCCGGCCATGAGGGTGCGGAGAACGGCGAGGGGGTCGCCCTGATGGGGGCGGCGCTCTTCGCGCATGCCTTCGCGGATGACGACATCGTCGCGAAAAACGGAAATGCGGAGGCGGGCGGAGAGTCCGATGACGCTGAAGCGGCCCCACCGTTCGCCACCCTCGACGCTTTCGAGCAGGAAGAAGGCGTCGGAGCGGCCGATGAAGCGGGCGAGGACGGAGACGGGGGTGTCGAAATCGGCCAGGATTCGGGCGCCGACGGGAATAACGTTGGCGCTCTTCGCGGCGGCGCGGAAGTCCTCCTGGCTTGGAAACGTATCGAGCAACATGGCATTTCTCCCTTGACCTTCAACTGTGACTGTTTCTTTATATAGAAACGGTCCTGGAAAGTCAAAATGTTTTTTATTGGGCTTTTTTAGAATAATCGGTCTGACTGCGGTCGGACTTCGTTCGACGGG
>JBBSAF010000308.1:0-3536 GCA_038252525.1 Tepidisphaerales bacterium | reverse complement strand
CGCCGGGGGCGGCTGAGCTACAAGTATCGCCGGGGGCGGCTGAGCTACGAGTATCGCCGGGGGCGGCTGAGCTACGAGTATCGCCGGGGGCGGCTGAGCTACAAGTATCGCCGGGGGCGACTGAGCTACAAGTATCGCCGGGTGCGGCTGAGCTACAAGTATCGCCGGGGGCCACCGGCGACTGGTGTATAACGACGGTGACGGTACGGTCCCGCCCCGTTGCGCCTCCGTGGAATGGCCCGCACGTGCGGATCCCCGTGTGGGTGGCGATGACGGTCGCCCTGCTCGTCGGATGCGCCCCGTCGGGGCGGACGGGCGTCGGGCCGGCGGTGGATGGCGACCCGCATTTGGCTTTGATCGACCTGTCGGACCCCCTGGAGGTCGCAACCCTCGACGGCGGGCCGCGACTGGCGGCGGCGAAGAACGAGTGGGCGCATTTTTCCCTTCGCGTCCACCGCGTCCCGATGGACCCCGACGCCCCGCCGCTGCTGCGGGTGTCGAGCCTGGCCGGTCCCGACGGCAAGGTGATCGGCGCCAACGTCATGAAGGCATACCAGGTGGCTTCCATGCCGGTGGACGCCAACCAGGCGGGATACGTCCGGCACACCGGGGCGGCGATCACGCGGGCCGACCAGCCGCGGGCGATGTTGCCGGCGGCGATGGACAAGGGGTTGGTGAACCTGTCGAAACTGCGCGATCCCCGGCGTCCGACCGATCCCGCCGGACACCCCGATGGCGCCGAGGATCTCGAGTTGTGGATCGAATGGCGCGTGCCGGTCGGGACGCCGGCGGGGGATTATCGCGGGACCCTCGAACTGACCCTCGGCCCGGCCGACCGGGCGCTGGCGACGATGGACCTGTCGCTGACGGTGTATGACTTCGTGATGCCCGACGAGCGCCATCTGCACATGGTGGCGGCGCTGGATTGGGAGAACCTCGCGCGGCTGTATCCCCGGCGATTCGAGGCCATCACCCCGCGCCTGGTGAACCGCGCCGACCCGCGATACGCCGAGGCGGTGCGGACGCTCGACGAGCTGATCTCCCTGGCCGAGGCCAACCGCGCCGAGGTGATCGTGCCGCGGCTGCAACCGACGGTGAAATGGCCCGGCGGGCGGGCGCCGGAGTTCGATTGGGGGGATTTCGATTCGCTGGTGACGCCTTGGCTGGGGGGATCGGCGTTCGCCGACGGCACGCCGCTGGGGTTCTGGCCGCTGCCGGCGATCGACCATCTGGAAAATTACGACTTCGACCGGCGCTCGATGGTGGATTATTGGTCGGCGGTGGCGACGCATTTCGACTCGCGCGACTGGCTGGGCGGCTCGCCGGTGTGGCTGCAGGGCGACCGACCCGGACAAGCCACCGGCGCCGACGCGCTGAGCCTGTCGGCGCGGTCGCGGTTGGTGCTGGAATCGCACCCGCGCATCGGGGTGATGGTTCCGATGCAGGAGGACCAGGTGCGATTCAGCGCCGACGGCAACCCGGCCCTGCCGGACCCCGCCATGGGCGCCCGCATGACCGTGGCGGCGCCGGGGCTGGTCTTCCCGCCGCCGGCGCGGAACTGGCCGGACCGCGTGGCGCGCCCCGACCGCTGGTTGCCGACCGACGCGCCGGGATTGGCGCCCTACGCCGCGGTCGGGGCCACCGAGCGCGATGTGCGGCTGTGGGCGTGGCTGGCGAGCCTCCGCCAAGCGGGCTTGATCGTCTGGAACTCCCCCTTGCCCCGAACCGACGGACCCGGCGTCCCCGCCGGCCCGTCGGACCTCACGTGGTTCTATCCCGGCGAGTGGTTCGCCCTCGACGAGCCGGTGGCGACGTTGCAGCTCAAGTGGCTCCGCCGGGCCCAGCAGGATTTCGAGTATCTCCAACTCGCCCGCCAGCGCGGGCAGGTGGTCAACGCCATCATGATGGCGCGACTGGTGGCCAAGCCGGTGGAGATCCAGCCCGGACAGAACCCCGATCCGGTGTACGCGCTGTTTTGTGGAACCTCCGACCGCCAGGCGTGGGAGGAGGCGCGGCGGCTGTTGGCGCGGTCGATCCTGTTGCGCGATCCCGGATCCACGCCGGACGCCGCCGCCGAACATGCCCTGAACCTCGACATGCTGCGATGGATGCAGCCGCGCGAGCGCCCCATCGCACTGGGGCGATCAACGCTGTTCGGACCGACCGCCGACCGCGCGGCGGCGCCGGGCGCGCTGGACGCGCGGCTCGGGATCGACATCTACAACGCCTCGGACAGCCGCCCCGACGACAATTCGCTGGAGTGGACCGACATTCCACACGGCTGGCACGTCCGCCCGCAGCCGGTGGGGATCCCCGCCTTGGCGACCTACAACGTGCGCCGGTTTTCGCTCGATGCCAGGGTCGATCCGACGGAGGTCGATTCGGCCCGGCATGGGCCGATCGGCATCACCTTCACCAACGGATTCACCGGGGTGAAAACGCCGATCGCGATGGTGATCCCGGTGGCGGCGAGCGCGCGCCGCGAGGGAAACCTGGCGCTCGACGGGTCGCTGGGGGAATGGACCGTGGCCGACGCCATCCAGGATGGCCCGCTGGTGGAGATGGTGAACCGCCCGGCCCTGCAGCGCGGGCAACTGCAATACGCCGATACGCCGACCGGGCTGTATAGCGCGTGGGGCGAGAAGGACTTTTACCTGGCGTTCAAGGTGGCGGGGGTGACGACGACGGATGTCCGGCGGGCGCGGAACTTCGTCGAGTACCAGTTCCGCCGGGCCTGGGGCGAGGACCTCACCGAGGCGCTGCTGCAGGCGGTGTATCCCGACAACACCGTCGGGCCGCTATTGCACCTGGTGGTCAAACCCGGCGGGCTGTGGGTCGAGCGCCGTCTGGACGAGCGCCTCAACGCCGAGCCGTGGCAAACGGTCGCCGGCGCCGATGTCCGCTACGCCGGGACGGTGGACGAGGGGATTTGGCGCGGCGAACTGGCGATCCCGTGGGACGTCCTGACCGAGGGGCGCCGCGGCCGACCGTCGCTGTTGCGATTCAATTTCGCGCAACATCGCCAAGCCACCGGCCAGAGCGCCAGTTGGGCCGGTCCGGTGGACTTCGGACGCGATGACGCCTTCATGGGATTGTTGGTGCTGCGCGAGGCCGATGGGCCGGGAGCGCGGTGAAACGCCGACCCACAAGGCCTCCACCCACGCGCCGCGCGCGTCGGTGAGCGGTCGTGCCGCGGTGTCGCGGCGGACGGTCGCGTATCGCCACGCATCAACGAGCCGCGCCCGCCGGTAAGCGGTCGGCGACCCCTCGACAAAAGGCGGCACTCCTTGAGTTGAAAGCATGGATCGAGGCGATCGCGCCACAAGCAAGCCCATCGCCGCGACGACGATCGCCGCGGCAACCACGCGTCTAGCCTTGTTGTTATACACAAGTCCGCCGCCGCCGCCGGCCGTCCCCTTGTCGCGGGGCCGCCGCGGCCCCGTCGGGGGGGGATCATCGGGCGAAGTTGGGTTTGGTGGTTGTGAAAAACCCCAGGTGTGCGCCGTCCACATAGGCGTGTATTGGTAAAGCGGGGG
>JBBSAF010000307.1:0-3546 GCA_038252525.1 Tepidisphaerales bacterium | reverse complement strand
GCCGTCGAGCACGAAGGGGAGCAGGTCGGCGCGGGTGCGGGGGGATTGGGGGGCCGGCGCGAGGGGGTTTCCGTTGGTCGGTTCCGGGTGGCCGTTGGAAGGAACGGAAGCGGCGGCGCGGACGGGGTGTCCGTTGACGGGGACGGATTCCGCGTGGGCGCGGGCGGGGCGGGCGTTGGCGTGGGTGGTTTCGGGTCGGGCAAGGGACTCGCGGGGGTAGCAGAGGACGGCGATGGCGAGGCGGACGCCGTGTCGGGCGGCGACCCGGCAGATGTCGTGGGCCACGAGGCGGGCGCCGTGGGTGTTGGTGTCGAGGAGGACCGCGCCCAGGCGGACGTCGTCGATCCAGCCGACCTCGTCGGTGAGGCGGACGCGGGCGGCGAGCATTTTGCAAACACGGGCGGTCTGTTTGACGGTGGCGCTCGCGGGGAGGCGGAAGGTGACCAGGGCCATGGGGTGTCCGTGGCGGTCGCAGCGGGCGCGTTCACGCTCGAGGACGAAAGCCATTTGGTTTCGCGGATGCACCAGATGGGCGCCTCGAAACGGGCGCGGGGTCCGTTCGACAGGGCGGGCGCCTTGCGCCCGACGATTGTTGGCTTGTGCGATCACTTCTCCACCTTCCCTTTCATACCGGCGATCAGCGCACCTTCCACGGCGCGACGATCGCGTAACACATCCGACCCGGTTTCATGTCGGCGCCTCGCAGCGCCTCGGGCCGCCTCAAATCAAGCGGCCAACTTGGATGTGAACCTCTCGGTGCATTCTCTCCGTTGCCTCGTCCCCCCATCCTGACAGTCGTTGCATCGACTCCTACATCGCGCGGCCCTCCGGCGCGGCGCCGATCTTGAGTCCGATGAGTTTTTTCGTCACTCGCGGCCCGTGGCCGGTGGCCATGGTGGGCGCGGGGGCGGTTTGGCCATAGCCATAGCCCTGGTGGGAGTGGAAACCGCCGGCGGAACGGGGGGTGTCGTTGATGACGACACCGAGGAGGTTGGCGCCGACGGCGAGCAGCCCGTCGCGGGCGACCTCGGCGAGTTTGCGGTCGGATCGTTCGGCGTTGACCACGAGAATGGTCACGTCGCAGGCGGCGGCGAGGATGCGGGCGTCGGCTACGGCGTTGACCGGCGGGGAGTCGATGACCACCTGGTCGAACTCGGTGGCCAGATCGCCGAGGGCGTCGCTGAACCGCTGGCTGTTGAGGATTTCAGCGGGGTTGCCGGGGCGCGGGCCGCAAGGCAGCAGGTGGAGGCCGGGCATGGTGGCGGCGACGACGGCCTTGTGGAGGTCGGCGCCCTCGCACAGGACGCTGGAGAAGCCGATGGCGCCATCCAGCCCGAACAGGCGGTGCATCGACGGGTTGCGGAAGTCGCCGTCCACCAGCAGCACGCGCTGACCGGCCTGGGCCATGGCGATGGCGAGGTTGGCCGCCACGGTGGTCTTGCCATCGCCGGGGGTGGGGCTGGTGACGAGGAGGGTTTTGGCCTGTCCGTCGCTGAGACCGAAGTAGACGGCGGTGCGGATCGAGCGATAGGCCTCGGCCACGTCGCTGGTGGGGTCCTGGTGGACGCGGGTGCCCTTCATGGCGGGGGTCAGGATGGCGGCCATCTGGGGCACGACGCCGAGGACGGGGATGCCGAGGGCGGCCTTGACATCCTCGACCGAGCGGAGGCTGACATCCATCCAATCGCGGGCGAGTCCGGCGCCGATGCCGAGGAGCAGTCCGCCGACGAGGGCGAGGGCGAGGATGCGGATGCGTTGGGGGCTGCTGGGGTCCACGGGGAGGGTGGCCTGTTCGAGAATGGTGATGTCCAGGGCGCCGGCGTTCTCGGTGAGGCTGAGCTCCTTGATGCGGATGTCGAGGATTTCGCTGGAATGCTGGATTCGCTGGATTTCACCCTTGACGCGATCGAACTCGGCGGCGAGGGCGCCCTGCTCCATGGCGAGGGTTTGTTGCTGGGCGACCGATTGGCGCAGGTTCTCCTCGCGCTGACGGGATGTGAACCAGCGTTGACGGGCGGCGACGACCAAGGATACGGTGAGCTGGTCGATGCGGCTCTGGGCGGCGCGGACCGAGGGGTGGTCGGGCATGTATTGCCGGCGCAGGTCGGCCAAGCGCTGCTGGAGGGCGAAGAGCTCGGAGCGGGCGAGATCCTCCTCGGCGGCCGACACCACGCCGCCGGCGGTCTGCTGGACCTGGCGGAGCTTGTCGGTGTCGTTGGCGAGGGAGGCCATGGCCTCCTCGTAGCGGGTCTTGGCGTTGATGGTCTCGAGCTGGGCCTGGGTGAGGGCGTCGTTGAGGGCGGCGAATCGCTGCTGGATGGGGTTGGCGCGGTCGGCGCCGAGGGAGAGGGCGCCGGCCTTTTTCTGCAATTCCAGGCTGGCCTCCTGGCGGGCGGCGAGCTCGGCGTCGCGCTTGTCCTTTTCCTTGCCGAGAATGGCGAGGACCTCGGCGGCGGTGGACTTGCGATGGGTCGATTGGTAGGTGACGTAGGCGTTGACGATGCTGTTGACGAGGATGGAGGCCTCGACGGCATCGGGGCCTTGGAAGGAGACATAAATAATGTCGTCCTTCTTGCCGGGTTCGGCGTTGAGGGACCTTTTGACGAACTTCAGACGGTTGTCGACGCCGGCGAGGGTGGACAATTCCTGTCCCTCAAGCGATCCCAAGGCCAGGGAGATGATGGGGGTGGAGCGGATCAGCTCGCACTGGGTGTTGAGATAATTTTCGCCGGGACGCTGGGCGAGATTCTCGACGACGAGGCGCGGGGCGCCGGTCTCGACGTAGATTTTGGCGGTGCTGGTGTAGGTCTTGTTGGCCTGGAGGACGTAGCCGATGCCGGCGAGCAGGCCGACGGCGACGGCGATGGCGACGATTCGGCGTTGGCGCCAGACGACCTCGATGAGGGCGTCGGGGGCCTTGGCGCCTGTGAGGGGCGCGGGCGAACCGTGGAAGGACGAAGGTGTCTTGTGGTTGTTTCTCAACATTGCTCCCGCTGACAGGCCCCATCGCCGGCGAGGGTGCGTGGTGGCCGACGCGAGTATACCCCGCTGCAAACACAAAACCGCTGGAAGGTGCGGAATTGCGGCTGGGCAAACGTCCGATAATGTGAAAATAGGGAAAGTTTTCCGGTCGGGGGGGTTGAAATGACTGGATGGGGTTGGGAATGTCGCATTGTTGCCGGTATTTTGGGCAAGGTAGCGAGCTAGGTCCGATAAATCCATCCCCGCGCGGTGCGGATTGGAAAGAGGGGGGAGAAGAGGTTGTGAGTTGCGAGTTGCGGGTGGGTCGCTGTGCCGCGGGTTGCGGGTTGCGGGTTGCGGGTGGGTCGCTGTGCCGCGTGCCGCGAGTTGCGGGTTGCGGGTTGCGGCCGCGGGGGGGGCGATGCCTCGTTGTTATACGCAAGTCCGCCGGCGCCGTCGGCAGTCCCCCGTCGCGGAGCCGCCTCGGCCCCGTCCAGGAGGGCATCAGCGGGCGAAGGTGGGTTTGGAGGTCGTGATAGCCGCCGTTGAGCGCCGAAATCGTCGGCTTTGATTGGAAAGGCGGGG
>JBBSAF010000306.1:0-3581 GCA_038252525.1 Tepidisphaerales bacterium | reverse complement strand
GGTGTTGCAGTCGTGGGCCCATGCCCTCGACGATCAGTTCATCCGGCCCGACGGACGGGTGGGCAAGTTGATGGAGAAACACGATCTGTCGTTCGTGGCGTTCTCGCCGCTGGCGCAGGCGCGGTTGTTGGACAAGTATGACGCGGCGAATCCGCCGACATTCGAGGCGGGGGATCATCGCAAGGGGTCCAAGGCGTTCGGGACCGAGGAGATCGCGGCCTTGAAGCCGAAGTTGGCGGAGTTGAAATCGCGTTTCGGCTCGACGACTGCGGATTTGGCGTCGGTGGCGTTGAATTATGTGCTGTCGTTCCCGCGGGTGGCGTGCGTGATCCCCGGTTTCCGCAATGCCCGTCAGGCGGCGTGCAACGTGGCCGCGTCGGGGCGAGCGTTGTCGGCGGCGGATGTGGATGATGTGCGGAAGGCGCTGGGGTGAGGGAAGGGCGCCGACGCCAAGCGCGTCGGGCTTCGCGGATGTGGATGATGTGCGGAAGGCGCTGGGGTGAGGGAAGGGCGCCGACGCCAAGCTCGTCGGGCTTCGCCGATGGGGATGATGTGCGGAAGGCGCTGGGGTGAGGGAAGGGCGCCGACGCCAAGCTCGTCGGGCTTCGCGGATGGGGAGGATGTGCGGAGGGCGCCGAGCTGAGGGACCAAGCGGCATGGGCGGCGCCCGCGTTGGCGAAGATGTTTTTCGGGGAACCGGCGGCGCGAGGCGCCTTGTTGTCGCACCCAAGTCGTCGGCCATTCCTGTAGCTCAGCCGCCCCCGGCTGAGTGAAGGGTGATTGGCATGTCAACGGAGGACCCGCCCGAGGGCGGTTATGCCACATATCTTTTGGCGGGAGACAGGTTTAGGTGGTTGGAAGATTTATGTGTGACGATGGAGGCGAGGCGCCTCCGCGACGAGCCAGCGCGAATCCTTGAGTTCACGGCATCGGCCGGAACGGCCGCGCGTCGGCGGGCCGATCAACGGGGGTGCTGGCCGATGGGGTGGGGCCAGACGCGGCAGCGGTGGACAATTGCGTGCCGCGGTCGGGCGCGTGCCGGGACGGCACGGCACCGGTCAGGGCGCGGGCTTGGGAGGCGAGGGCGCTGCGGCGACGGGCGCCCTGTTTGGGATCGAACAGATACATCAGCGCCGCGCCCGCCACGGCGGTCGTGAGGGCGGTGGCGGCGAAGGTGGCGGCGGAAAATCCGTCGGATTCCTCGTCATCCTGTTTCCATGTGACACGCGGAAGATGGGCCGCCCCGCGCGACAGCGCCGAGCGGGCCGAATCGGCCAAGGCGCCGGCGTCGTGGCGAGCGGCGTGGGGCAACGCGGCGGCGCGGTCCTTCAAGTGCGACAGGGAATCACGCACGCGGTCGGTCCAATCGTGGGCCTTTTGCCCGACGGTGTGATACGCGGACTCGACCGATTCGACGGCGGATGTGACGGAATCACGCGTCGATTCGACGGCGCCCAAGGCATTTTGTCGCAGTTGCCCACGGCGTTTGTGGCCGGCGTCGGGGTCGAGGAGGTACATCAGTGCGGTGCCCACGCCGGCGCCGGTGAGGAAGGTAAGCGTGGATTCGATCAAATCGTGTTGTCGCATGGAAGGATCCGGGGTTGAGGGGTCAATGGGCGTTGGGAGTCAGTGGTCACTTGTCATTCGTCATTCGTCATTTGTCACGGGTCTTGGGTTGGGGTGCACAGGGGGCGCCGTGGGGACAAAGGGGGGGGGATCGGGTAGAAATGGGGGGGACCAACCAACCACCAGAGGAAGTGACGCATGGCAGAGGATCGCAAGGAAACCGGATCGGACGAGGCGCCGGGGCTGGACTTCGTGCGGGCGAAGGTGGCCGCGGACTTGGCCGCCGGACAGGCGCATCCGGTGGTGACGCGGTTTCCGCCGGAGCCCAATGGGTATCTGCACATCGGGCACGCCAAGAGCATTTGTTTGAACTTCGGGATCGCCTCGGAGTTCGGGGGCAAGTGCAATCTGCGGATGGACGACACCAACCCGATGAAGGAGGACCAGGAGTACATCGACGCCATCAAGGACGATGTGCGTTGGCTGGGGTTCGAGTGGGGCGAGGACATGTACTACGCCTCGGACTATTTCCAACAATTGCACGATTGGGCGGTGGCGCTGATCGAGGCGGGCAAGGCGTATGTCTGCGACCTGAGCGGCGATGAGATCGCATCGTATCGGGGGACGCTCACGGCGCCGGGCAGGCCCGCGCCCGGACGGGATCGGAGCGTGGCGGAGAACCTGGATTTGTTCCGGCGGATGACCGCGGGGGAGTTCGCCAATGGCTCGCGGACGCTGCGGGCCAAGATCGACATGGCATCGCCGAACCTGAACCTGCGCGACCCGGTGATGTACCGGATTTTGCACGCCTCGCATCCCAAGAGCGCCGACCGCTGGTGCATCTATCCCATGTACGACTGGGCCCACGGGCAAAGCGACTGGATCGAGGGGGTGACGCATTCGATCTGCACGCTGGAGTTCGAGAACCACCGGCCGTTGTACGACTGGTTCATCGACACGTTGGCCGGGATCGGGCAGTCGGCGCCGGGGGTGTCGCATCGCCCGCGGCAGACGGAGTTCGCCCGGCTCAATTTGACGTACACGATGCTGAGCAAACGGAAGCTGCTGGAATTGGTGAAGGGCGGGACGGTGAGCGGGTGGGATGATCCGCGGATGCCGACGATCCGGGGATTCCGCCGGCGCGGGTACACCGCCGAGGCGGTGCGGGCGTTCGCGCGGGAGGTGGGGGTGACGAAGTTCGATTCGGTGATCGATGTCACCCGGCTGGAGAACGCGCTGCGGGCGGATCTCAATAAGACGGCGCCGCGTCGGCTGGCGGTGCTGAACCCGGTGAAACTGGTCATCGACAATTATCCGCAAGGAGAGGTTGAAGAGGTCGAGGCGGTGAACAACCCCGAGGATCCGTCGGCCGGAACGCGGAATGTTCCGTTCGGTCGGGAGCTGTATATCGAGCGGGAGGATTTCGCGGAGGTTCCGCCGCCGAAGTATTTCCGGCTGTCGATCGGGCGCGAGGTGCGGCTGAAATACGCCTATTTCGTGACGGCGACGCATCTCGTGAAGGACGACGCCGGGCGGATCACGGAGATCCATTGCACGTACGATCCGGCGACGCGGGGGGGGGATTCGTCGGACAAGCGGAAGGTGAAGGGGACGATCCACTGGGTGTCGGCGGACCACGCGATCGACGCGGAGGTGCGCCTGTACGAGTCTCTGTTCAAGGTCGAGAACCCCGAGGCGGCGGGGGAGGGACGGACGTATCTGGACAACCTGAATCCCGATTCGCTGAAGGCCGTTCGCGGGATGCTCGAGCCATCACTGGGGGAGGCCAAGGCCTATGAGAAGTTCCAGTTCGAGCGGCTGGGCTATTTCGTGGCCGACCCGGTGGACGGCGGGCCGGGGAGGGCGGTGTTCAATCGGTCGGTGACGTTGAGGGAGGGATATACGGGAAGGAGGCGGTAGGCGGAGGGCAGAGGGCAGTAGGCAGTAGGCGGAGGGCAGAGGGCAGTAGGCAGTAGGCAGAGGGCAGAGGGCAGTAGGCAGTAGGCAGAGGGCAG
>JBBSAF010000305.1:0-3605 GCA_038252525.1 Tepidisphaerales bacterium | reverse complement strand
CGACGTTGAAGGCGCGGCCGAGTCGGGTGAGGGAGTCCATGAGAATGACGATGTCGGCGCCGAACTCGACCTGTCGTTTGCAGCGTTCGATGACAAGCTGGGCGAGGTCGAGGTGCATCTCGACGGTGTTGTCGTTGCTGGAGGCGTAGACCGTGCCGGGGACGTTGCGGCGCATGTCGGTGACTTCCTCGGGGCGTTCATCGACCAAGAGCAGGACCAACTGGACCTCGGGGTAGTTGGCGTGGATGCCGCGGGCGATGTTCTGCATGAGGATGGTCTTGCCGGTTCGCGGGGGGGCGACGATGAGGCCGCGCTGTCCGAAACCGACGGGGGCGATGAGGTCGAGGGCGCGGGTGGTGAGCTCGGCGGGGTTGTGCTCGAGCTTCATGACCGGCTGGGGATCGAGGGCGGTGGATTCGTAGAGGGTGTGTCGGGCGACGTAATCCTCGGGGGTGCGTCCCTCGACCAGATCGAGGCGGTTGACGGTTCGGCCCTTGACCTTGCCCCGGACGAGCACGCCGGGACGGAGTTGGAGTTCGCGGATGAGTTGTCGGGGGACGATGAGTCCGCCATGGAGGGGGCGCAGGAGGTTGGCGGGGTCGCGGAGCTGTCCGTCGCCGCGTTCCTCGCGGAAGTTGAGGATTCCCTCGACCGGCTCGGTGGGAGCGGCGAGGGTTTGCATGGGAGCCGAGTCATGGCGAACCGGCTTGCCCTGGGCGCTGTGCCCGCGTCGGGACCAGTTGCGGTCCCGTCTTTGTTGTTGTTTCATGGAACCCATCTTCAAATCGAGGCGTCGGGCCGGTGCGATCCGCGTTGGAATCGGCGGAAAGGCCGGTCGAGGCGTCGAATCACCCTGATAGGGGTTGGTCCGAAGGGACCGAACCCCGCAAGCAAACGACAGTTGATGAACGGCCGGCCGAGCGAGAGGCCGGCAAAAAGCGTCCGAGGCCCGTTGGTCCCGCCCCGAGATGCCCTTGCGGGAAGCTCCCCACCGCCGGGTACCATACACGAAAAGGGGGAAATGCAAAAGATATGTTCGGGTTGTCGAAAAGGGATTGGGGGTTGGCGCGGGGATGCTACAATGGGCTGAGGAATGGAACCGGGGGCCGGAAAGTCGAACAGGAGCGATGAAATGAGCCAGACGAAGATGCCGCAAACGGGACAGATGGCGCCGGAGTTCACGTTGCCGGCGACGACGGGGGATTCGATCAGCCTGAGCCAGTTGCGCGGTCGGGCGACGGTGGTGCTGTATTTCTATCCCAAGGCCGACACGCCCGGCTGCACGACGGAGGCGTGCGGGTTCCGCGATGCGTTGGCGGATTACACGGAGGCGGAAATCCTGGTGTTCGGTATCAGCCCGGACCCGATCGCGGAGGTGAGGAAGTTCGCCGACAAGTTCCATCTGAACTTCCCGCTGCTGGCGGATGCGGACCATTCGGTGTGCGAGCAGTACGGGGTGTGGGGCAAGAAACAGATGGCGGGGAAGGAATACATGGGGGTCGGGCGGACGACGTTCGTGATCGACCGCAACGGCTTGGTGGCCAAGGTGTTCGAGAAGGTGAAGCCGGACGGGCACGACCGGGAGGTGCTGGAGTGGATAGAAGGGCAGTAGGCGGGAGGCAGTTGGCAGTGGGCAGGAGATAGTTGGCAGTTGATGGTTGGCAGTTGGTAGGGGAAATACGGCATTGCTTGACCGCGGGGGCCTATCAACCATCAACTACCAACTGTTCCTCCCTGCTGGTGAGGGGGGATTCGATGCGGTTTCGGCCGTTGCGTTTGGCGATGTAGAGGAAGGCGTCGGCGGCGCGGACGAGGTCCACGTCGGCGCCGCCGGTTTGGAGGTCGAGGGTCGCCAGGCCGATGGAGACGGTCACGGCAATGGGTTGGTCCTCGAATTGGAAGGGGGTTTTCTCGACCATGCGGCGGAGGCGTTCGCCGCTGATGGTGACTTGGGCGGCATCGGCATCGCGGTAGATGAGGGCGAACTCCTCGCCGCCGAAGCGGGCGACGAGATCCTCGGTGCGGCAGGCGGACGAGAGGACGCCGGCGAGTTGGCGGAGGACATGGTCGCCGGCGAGGTGCCCGTGGGTGTCGTTGACGCGTTTGAAGAAGTCGATGTCGAGGATGGCGACGCCGAGGGCTCGGGCATGGCGTTTGGCGTGGTTGAAGTCGGCTTTGAGGCGGTCGAGGAAATACTTGCGGTTGTAGAGGCCGGTGAGGGCGTCCTGGGTGGCGCTTTCGTAAAGGGTTCGCTGGAACTGCTGTTCGATGGCGTCCTGGCGGGTGAACTTGAAAAGGGTGGCGCGGCCGATCTGCACACGGTCGCCGTCGCGGAGGAGGCGGGATTCGACGCGTTCGCCGTTGACGAAGGTGCCGTTGGTGGAACCGAGATCGGTGAGGATCGGCCCATCGTCGGTATCGTGGATGCGGGCGTGGAGTCGGGAGGAGCCGAAGTCGTCGAGGACGACATCGCAGTCGGCCGAGCGCCCGAAGCTCATTTTGCCGCGGCGGAGGATGATGGTGCGTCCGACCTGGGTGCCGACGACCTCGATGAGGCAGGGGCGGGCGGCCCGTTCGGCGATGGAATCGACGATCTCCGAGGAGGGGAGGACCATTGTGTTGTCATTGAGATTGACCATGGCGGCTCCGGGGCGCTGCATGACGACGCGCGATTGCGAGGGGAGGTCGCGCGTTGTTGTTATTGTCGGCCGCCCTTTAAGGCGGCTTTACCAAACGTCATATCCAATTCATTTTGTCGGCGGGCAAGGGGGACCCATGGAAAAATGGCGGTCCGATAAGGGAGAGGGCGTGCGTGTGCGAGGCGTCCCGTGCTGTCCAGCAACGGATTTGCCGCTGTGCGTGGCGCGGGCGCCGCTCGCAATGCTGTCAACGCAAGGGATACGATCTTCGGTCGCGGGGCCGCCTCGGCGCCGTTCGGGGGACACCACCGGACGAAAGCGGGTGTGGAAGTTGTGAAGACCGCGCATCAAGCGCCGAAGTTCCCGTTCTGAGCATGAAAAAAGAGAAAGACGGGGCCGAGGCGGCCCCGCGACGGTTGAGTCCGCCTGCCCATCCCCCCCCTCGAAGGCCTCCATTCGTTACGGTGACAGCATTGGGCGCCGCGCCCTCGTTGTCATATACAGGTCCGTCGCCGCCGGCGGCAGTCCCTTGTCGCGAGCTCCGCCTCGGTCCCGTCCTGGGGGCGTCACCGGCCGAAAGCGGGTTTGGAGGTCGTGAACACCGCCGTTGAGCGACGGCATCGGCGGCTTTGCTTGGAAAGGCGGGAGCGAGGCGCCACGTTGTTATACACAAGGCCCCTTTCACTCCAAACCACGCTCTTGCCAAGAGATATGTGGCATAGCCGCCCTCGGCTGTGTCCCCCGTGCATACGCGATTGACCCCTCACTGGGAGTTTGTGAATTTATTGAATTTCCGGGAAAAAAGCCTCGTTTTCAGCCAAAAAAACGGGGTGTTTTTGTCCCCGATGGGAAAAGTTCACAGCCTCTCAGCCGGGGCGGCTGAGCTACACGAATCCCGGGGGGCCGCGGGCGACTTGTGTATAACAACGGGGGCGCCGCGCCCCCGCGACGGGGGGAGGGTGAGGG
>JBBSAF010000304.1:0-3614 GCA_038252525.1 Tepidisphaerales bacterium | reverse complement strand
GGGGGCGAGGCGCCTTGTTGTTATACACAGGTCGCCCGCGGCCCCCCGGGATTCGTGTAGCTCAGCCGCCCTCGGCTGAGAGGCTGTGAACTTTTCCCATCGGGGACAAAAACACCCCGTTTTTTTGGCTGAAAACGAGGCTTTTTTCCCGGAAATTCAATAAATTCACAAACTCTGAGTGAGGGGTCAATCGCGTACGCACGGGGGACACAGCCGAGGGCGGCTATGCTACATATCTCTTGGCAGGAGCGTGGTTTGGAGTGGAAGCGGACTTGTATAAACAACGGGGGCGAGGCGCCCCCGCGACGTGGAAACCACGGGGGATGGCCGGGGACGTGTATAACAAATGGGGGCTGGACGGTGGCGTGTATAACAAATGGGGGCTGGCCGGGGACGTGTATAACAAAGAGGATGCGATACGGGGGGATTTGGATTCGGGGGAGGGCTGGGCGGGGGAATCGCCGGGCGGATGTATGGGGGCGCGGGACTGGTCGATAGAGGGGGGGACGGTTCAAGGTATCAAAGACGGGAGCGCGCGATGGGATTGGTGACGGTGCAGGTGTGGGATGCGACGGGGAACAAGCGGCAGGAGGTCGAGATGCCGGATGATGCCCCTGTGAATCGCATTCTGGCGGTGCTATTGGAGAAGATGCACTTTCCGCTCAATGGCCCGGATGGGCAGGTGTTGAGCTACAAGTTCCACCACCGGGCGAGCGGCAAGCAACTTCTCGACAATCAGTGTTTGAGCGATGTGGGGGTCAAGGATGGCGATGTGCTGCGGCTACAACCGGAAATCACGGCGGGAGGGGGGGCTTGTCAGCAGGCCGCGCCGACGCGGCATTGCCGACCAGTGCCACCACCGGAGGTCACGGCGGGAGGGGCGGCTTGTCATAACGCCGCCCCGGAGCGGCATTGCCGACCAGTGCCCGCACTGGAAATCACGGCGGGAGGGGCGGCGTGTCAGCAGGCCGCGCCGACGCGGCATTGCCGACCAGTGCCACCACCGGAGGTCACGGCGGGAGGGGCGGCTTGTCAACAGGCCGCGCCGGAGCGGCATTGCCGACCCATGCCGCCACCGAAGTTCACGGCGGGAGGATGGGCTTGCCGCGGCGCGGCGCCGGAGACATGCCGACCCCGCACGCCGCAATCCCGGATCACAGCGGGAGGGCTGGCGTGAACGAAGGGATGATGGACCCAGGTGGGCCGCTGCGGATCGACGCGGCGGCGCTGGCGGCCGAATCGGAGGATCGTTTCCAGCGGTTTTCGTTGATCGGGTGGTGGGATCAGCGGAAGTTGGCGTCGGCGCGGGTGGTGGTGATCGGGGCGGGGGCGCTGGGCAATGAGATCGTCAAGAACCTGGCGCTATTGGGGGCGGGGCAGGTATTCATTGCGGATATGGATCGGATCGAGAACTCGAACCTGTCGCGGTCGGTGCTGTACCGGGCGTCGGACAACGGCCGGTATAAGGCGGAGGTGGCGGCGGAGAGCGCCAAGGGGATTTATCCCGACATCCGGGCGACGGCGTTCGTGGGGAACGTGGTGCATGATTTGGGGCTGGGGGTATATCGCTGGGCGGATGTCATCATCGGCGGGTTGGACAACCGGGAGGCGCGGTTGGCGATCAACCGGGCGTGCATGAGGCTGGGCAAGCCGTGGATCGACGGGGCGATCGAGCGGATCGACGGGACGGCGCGGGTGTTTTCGCCGGAGGGGCCGTGTTATGAATGCACGATGTCGGAGATGGATTGGCGGCTGCTGCAGAATCGGCGGTCGTGCAATTTGTTGAGCCGCGACGAGATGGCGACGGGCAAGACGCCGACGACGCCGACGATCGCGTCGATCATCGCGGGGGTGCAGTGCCAGGAGGCGGTGAAGTTGGTGCATGGGATGGAGTCGTTGGCGGGGAAGGGGTGGATTTTTTCGGGGTTGACGGGCGATTCGTACACGGTGGAGTTCCAGCGGAAGGCCGACTGCATGAGCCACGAGCGGCTGGAGGAGATCGTGTCGCTGGACGCGAAGGCCGACGGGTTGACGGTGGGGGAGCTGTTGGCAATGGCGCGGGAGCGGCTGGGGGCGTCGGCGCGGTTGGAATTGGCTCGGGATGTATTGGAGTCCTTGGATTGCCCGAAATGCGGCCGGTCGGAGCCGGTGTTCGCCTCGCTGGGGAAGGCGAAGGCGAGTTTGGCGGAGTGTCCGCATTGCCGGGGGGTTCGGCGGGATGTGCGGACATTCCATATGATTGATGGGCATGAGGGCTTCCTGGATCGGACGCTGGCGGGGATCGGGGTTCCGGCGTTCGACATCGTGACGGCGCGGGCGGGGGAGCGGGCGGTGGGATTCGAGTTGTCGGCCGACGCCGACGGGGTGTTGGGGGCGTTGTCGGATGCCGGGGAGGCACTTCAATGGGATTGAGCGAACAGGAACGGACGCCGGCGGCGCGGGATGTCGGTCGGATCGAGCCGGGCGAGTGCGTTCGGCGGTCGCTGCCGCCGATGCTGTCACAGCGCGGGCGCGGGTTCCAGGTGGTGGTGAAGCAATCGGTGCTGAACCATGTCCACGGGCATGGGCATTCGCGGCTGGACGCGGAGGTGTGCGGGGTGCTGGCGGGGACGCTGTGCCACGACGCCAATGGGCCGTATTTGCATGTGGAGGCGGCGGTGAGCGGGGCGGGGGCGACGAGCGCGGCGGCGAACGTGACGTTCACGGCCGAGACGTGGACGGCGATCCAGGATGAGATGGAGCGGAGCCACCCTGATTTGCGGATCGTGGGTTGGTATCACACGCATCCGGGGTTCGGGATTTTCTTGTCGGGGATGGATTTGTTCATCCACGAGAGTTTTTTCGATTTGCCGTGGCAGGTGGCGTTCGTATACGACCCGATCGGGGGAGATGAGGGGATGTTCGTCTGGCACGACAACAAGGCGGTTCGGCAGTCGGTGTTGGTGCACGACGACGCGGTGAGGCAGCGGTATGTGGTCGATCCGGCGAAGGTTCCGGCGGTGATCGAGACCGCGGAGCATCCGGCCGACGGATCGCCGGCGGCGACGGGGGAAAGCCCGCTGCGTCAGCGGGGAAGGATGATCGCGTTGGCGGTGGGGGCGCTGGTGGTGGTTCTGGGGGGGTTGGCGCTGTTGGCGTGGTGGATGGCACCGCCGGCGCCGCCGGAGTCGGCGCCGGCGCCCGCGACGCGGGCAGTTGGCTGTTGATAGTAGGCGGAAGGCTGTAGGCGGAAGGCGGTAGGCCGTGGGCGGTAGGCAGTAGGCGGAGGGCGGGGGGAAACGGATTTGGGTGATGGGATGACTCCACGGGCGGAAAAGATCAGGATCGGGCTGGATGAGATCAACGCTCCGGCGGTGGATGAGCGATTGCGCCGGCAGCGGGAGATGGCGGAGGACGCGCCGGATTTCGCGGCCGGGCCGACGGTCAGCGAGCCGCAACTGTTGGAGGGGTCGGGGTCGGGCGGGTTTTGGTACAACACGGTCGTTTTAATGTCGCGGTTAGGGCTGGCGGGGGGGGGGGGGGGGGGGGGGTGGGGGGAGGCGCTGCAATTACGACCCGACCCGCGGGCCGAGGCGCGGGCAAGGCAGGGTGCGCGGCGGGAGGTGGAGCGGGCG
>JBBSAF010000303.1:0-3618 GCA_038252525.1 Tepidisphaerales bacterium | reverse complement strand
GGGTCGTGCTCAACGTCATCCGCAAGGTCAACAAGTCCCTCTCGTATGTCACCACCGGGCAGGACGTGCCCGACGACATCGAGGTCGGTCGGGGACGGAACATCGCCCGCCTCATACTGGGGTTGCATCCATGACGGCCATGATCGACCAAGCCTCGCAGTTGCGGACGCTCGTCACCGCCCGTCCGCGCGCCAGCGTCATCGCCGTCACCAGCGGCAAGGGCGGCGTCGGCAAATCCAACATCGCCGTGAACCTCGCCATCAAGTTCGCCGCCGCCGGCAAGGACGTTGTCGTCCTCGACGCCGACCTGGGGCTGGCCAACGTCGATGTGCTGTGCAATGTGGACCTGCGCCACAACCTCTCGCACGTCATCTCCGGCGCCCGCGACCTGTCGAGCGTCCTCACGGACGCCCCCGGCGGATTCCGCCTCATCGGCGGCGCCTCCGGGCTGGCCCGCATGGCCGACCTGTCCGACTTCGACCGCCAGCGATTGGTGCGGTCCTTGGCCGAACTGGAACAACAAACCGACGTCATCCTCATCGACACCGGCGCCGGCATCGGCCCCAACGTGCTGGCCTTCACCCGCGCCGCCGACCACGTGCTGGTCGTCACCACCCCCGAACCCACCGCCATCACCGACGCCTACGCCGTCATCAAGGTCATCACCCGCGAGTCGGCCGAACGCCGCGTCAGCCTCTTGGTCAACCAGGTGAAATCCCCCGGCGAAGGTCGCGTGGTGTACGAACGGATCGCCAAGGTCGCCAAACAGTTCCTGTCGGTCAGCGTGCTCGACGCCGGGCACATCATGGCCGACGAACAGGTCTCGCTGGCCGTGCGGCGCCGGACCCCCTTCGTCCTGAGCAGCCCCCTTTGCCCGGCCAGTCTGTGCATCGCCCAGTTGGCGATGCGTCTGGAGCGCGGGGTCGCCGGCGCCCGCGAGTCGACCGGATTCTTCAACCGAATGAGCCGTTGGTTCCGCAAATGATTTTCCCCGGCGCCGCATGGATGCGACGCCATGATGTATTGTGCCAAGGAGTGCCCCATGCCCCGCCGACTCGCCGCCGTCAGTTCACTGGTCGTGTTCAGTCTCTGCCTTGTGATCGGCGGCGTCCAGGCCGACAATCCCTTTCAGACCGCCGTGGCCCGCGCGTTGCTTGCGATGGCCGGAACCTTTGTTATCGGACTGATTCTCGGCATGATGGCGCAGAAAATGCTCGAGGAGAACCTATCCTTGCCGAACAAGGCGAGCGAGAAACAGCAGGAAACCATCGGCCAAGGCCGATAATGGAAAGTGGCGAGCCGCGTCCGGACGCTCCGGTTCGATTCGTGCCGAACCGCACGCGATCGGGATGCGATCCCCGCCGAAACCCAAGGAACGGGAGTGACCCATGAGCAAGCCGTTGGATCGTGACATCAAGGACGTTTGGATCGAGTACAAGAAGACCAAGTCCGAGTCGCTCCGCAACATCCTGATGGAGCAATACCTCCATCTGGTCCGCTACAACGCCGAGCGCGTCCACCTGAAGCTCCCCGACGAGGTCGAGCTTGACGATCTGGTCAGCGCCGGCATCTTCGGGCTGATGGACGCCATCAACGCCTTCGACCTCGACCGCGGCGTCAAGTTCGAGACCTACTGCGCCCCGCGCATCCGCGGCGCCATCCTCGACGAGCTCCGCTCCATGGACTGGGTTCCGCGCCTGGTCCGCTCCCGCGCCCACAAACTCGACGGCGCCAGCCGACAGCTCGAGGCCGAGCTCGGCCGCGCCCCCACCGACGACGAGCTCGCCAAGCGCCTGAAGGTCTCCCCCGGCGAGTTCGAGAAGATGTCCAAGGACGCCAGCGCCGTCGGCGTCGTCAGCATCAACCGCAAGTGGTTCGAGACCGACTCCAACAAGGATGTCCGCGAGATCGACGTGCTGGAGGACAAACGCGGCGCCGATCCGATCCGCGAAATCCAACGCAAGGACCTCAAGGGCCTCATCACCAAGGGCCTCAGCCGCGCCGAAAAGCTCATCGTCCTCCTCTACTATTTCGAGGAGATGACCATGAAGGAGATCGGCATGACCCTCGACCTGTCCGAATCCCGCGTCAGCCAGATGCACACCAACATCCTCGGCCGACTCAAGGCCCAGATGGCCGACCGCCAAAAAGAGTTCCACCACGCCGCGGCCGTGTGAATGGGCAGTTGTCAGTTGCCGGTTGTCGGTTGCCAGGGAAAAACCTAGGCGAGGAACTCCCCCGTTCCTCGTCTTTTTTTCACTCTCAGCCTGCGACTCCACGTTTCCTCGCGTTTTTTCCGCTTCACTGGCAACTGAAAACTGACAACTGGCAACTCCCTCGTTACCATTCCCCTTCCATCAAAAGGAGCCTCCGCACATGATCCAACCCTCCCGGTTCGCCCTCGGCCAATCCGACATTCCCACGCATTGGTACAATGTGCTGGCCGATCTGCCCGAGGAAATGGCCCCGCCGCTGCATCCCGGCACGCGCCAGCCGGCCACCCTCGCGGACATGACCGCGATCTTCCCGCAAAACATCGTCGAACAGGAGATGACCACCGAGCGCCGCGTCGCCATTCCCGACGAGGTCCGCCAGATCCTCGCCCTCTGGCGCCCCACTCCGCTGCTCCGCGCCATCCGGCTCGAAAAGGCCCTCAACACCCCCGCCCATATTTACTACAAGTACGAGGGCGCCAGCCCCGCCGGCAGCCACAAGCCCAACACCGCCGTCCCCCAGGCCTATTACAACATGCTCGCCGGCACCCAGCGCCTCGCCACCGAGACCGGCGCCGGGCAGTGGGGCAGCTCGCTCGCCATGGCCGCCCAGATGTTCGGCATCGAGTGCGTCGTCTACATGGTCAACGTCAGCTATCACCAAAAGCCCTATCGCAAATTGCTGATGCAGACTTGGAACGCCACCGTCCATCCCAGCCCGTCGCGGCAAACCGACTTCGGGCGAAAGGTGCTCACCGAAAACCCCGACTCCCCCGGCAGCCTCGGCATCGCCATCTCCGAAGCCATCGAGGACACCCTCAAGACCCCCAACACCAAATACGCCCTCGGCAGCGTCCTCAATCACGTCTGCCTCCACCAGACCGTCATCGGCCAGGAGGCCATCAAGCAGATGGAGCTCGCCGGTGAATACCCCGATGTGGTCATCGGCTGCGCCGGCGGCGGCAGCAACTTCGCCGGCATCGCCTCCCCATTCGTCGAGGGCAAACTCAAGGACGGCCGCAAGACCCGGCTTCTCGCCGTCGAACCGGCCTCGTGCCCCACCCTCACCCAGGGCGAACTGCGATACGACTTCGGCGACACCGCCGAAATGACCCCGCTGATGATGATGTATACCCTCGGCCATCAGTTCATCCCCCCCAAGATCCACGCCGGCGGGCTGCGCTATCACGGCATGGCCCCGGTCGTCAGCCACCTGCGCAAACTCGATCTCATCGAGGCCGTCGCCTACCCGCAGACCAAGGTTTTCGAGGCCGCCCTCCAGTTCGCCCGCGCCGAGGGGATCATCCCGGCGCCGGAAAGCTCCCACGCCATCCAAGCCGCCATCGACGAGGCCATCGCCGCCCGTCAAGAGAACAAGAAGCGCGTGATCCTCTTCAACCTCTCC
>JBBSAF010000302.1:0-3618 GCA_038252525.1 Tepidisphaerales bacterium | reverse complement strand
GGTGGGCGGAAGGAAAGTAGGCGGAGAAGACAGGGGAGGCATCCATCCTCAACTCGCAACGCACAACTCGCAACTCCCCACTCGCAACTCACAACTCACAACCCTCCCGTCATTGGTATTTCCCCGCACACTTTTCCTTGACCTTTCCGACCATCTCCTTGACGCGTTCGGCTTCGCTTTTGGCGCAGACCATGGTGACGTCGGCGGTGTGGACGACGATCATGTCGCTGACGCCGATGAGGCTCATCAGGTGGGCCGGTTCGGTGCTGACGACGATGTTGTCGCTGGAGTCGAGGAAGACGCAGGTTTCGCAATCGACGGCGTTGTCCTGCTCGTCCTCGCGGAGGGTCTCCGACAGCGCCGGCCAGGAGCCGACATCGAGCCACTGGACGGGCATCTCGACGGTGACGACGCGGCCGGGGGTTTTGGAGGCCGGTTCCATCACGGCGTAGTCGATGCTGATCTTGGGGAGCTTGGGGTATATGTCGGCGAGAACGGCGTCGCGCTGGTCGGTGTCCCAGGCGGCGCCGATGCGCTGCAGGCCGCTGTGCGACTCGGGGAGATGGGCCTTGAGCTCGCCCATGACGGTGTCGCAGCGCCAGACGAACATGCCGGAGTTCCAGTAGTATCGCCCGGACTCGACATAGCGGTCGGCGGTGGGCTTGTCGGGTTTTTCCTTGAAGGCCGCCACCCGGTAGGCGCCGTCGTGGCCTTCGATGGATTCGCCGCGGTGGATGTATCCCAGCCCGGTATGTCCGTGGGTGGGGATGATGCCGAAGGTGACCAGGGCGCCGGGTTCCCTGGCGACGACATCGAAGGCGGTGCGGAGGGCTTGTCGGAATCGCTCGACCGGCTGGATGACGTGGTCGGCGGTGACGATGGCGGCGACGGCGTCGGGATCGCGGTGGCCGAGCACGGCGGCGACGAAGCCGACGGCGTTGGCGGTGTCGCGCCCCTCGGGTTCGCCCAGCAGATTGCCGCGCGGCAGCTCCGGCAGGTCGGCGAAGATGGCCTCGGCGTGCGCGGATTTGGTGCAGACGAAGATGCGCTCGGGGGGCAACAGCCCGCAAAGCCGCTCCCACGAGAGCCGCAGGAGGCTCTTGCCGTCGATCACCTCGAGAAGCTGCTTGGGTTTGTCGGCGCGGGACAGCGGCCAGAGCCGCACCCCCGCGCCACCGGCCAGGATCACGCCGTATTCCATGTCAATCCTCGCTGCCCAAGGGTGTGGGCGTCGTCGGCCACGAAAGGTCAGATGAAGAACTTCTTATCGCGTTTGGACACCGGTTGGATTTGTTTGGCCAACTCGGTGAAGCCGTCCTTGCCCATGAGGGCGTAGGTGGCGTCCTTGCCGAGCTGGACCGCCGGCTGGTCGTAGGTGTTGATCCGCAGCAGCCCGCCCATGTAGCTGGTGGCGACCTCGTAAAGATAGAGGAACTGCCCGACGGTCTCGGGGGAGATGGTGGGGAACTGCACCGTCAACGTCGGTCGTTGGCTTTCGAGCAGCGCGTATTCGGTGCCGACCTTCTCGCTGTTGATGAGGGTCTGGAAGTTGGCGCCGGCGAGGTACGAAAGGGTCTTCACCTGCTTCATGCTCGAGGGGATCGTGAGCTTCTGGGCGAATCGCAGGACCTCCAGGAACGTGATGATCTTGTCGTTGGGACCTTCGCGGTAGAGCTGCACCTGCGAATGCTGGTCGGTCGTGCCCAACGCCTTGATCGGCGTCTGCCCGGTGAACACATCCTTCTTGTCCAGCCCGTCGCGCTTGCCGATGGATTCGGCCCAGAGCTGGCGATACCAGTCGGCCAGCGAATACAGCGAGGTGCTGTAGGGCATCATCACGCTCATGTTCTTGCCGCGCTGGTTGAGCAGGTGATGGATGGCCGCGAGCATCGCCGCGGGATTCTTCATCACGTCGGATTCCTTGCAGCGCTTGTCCATGTCCTTGGCGCCCTCGAGCAGGGCGTCGATGTCGATCCCGCACATGGCCGAGCTGAATAGCCCCACCGCCGACAGCACGCTGAACCGCCCGCCCACGCCATCGGGAACTTCGAGGGTGCGATACCCCTCGGCGGTGCAGATGTCGCGGAGCGTCCCGCCGGCCGGGTCGGTGGTGGCGAGGATGTTGTCCTTGTATTTCTTGCCGAGCTTCTGTTCGAGCAGGTCGCGGAACAGGATGAACTGGGCGGCGGTTTCGGCGGTCTCGCCGGACTTGCTGATGACGTTGACGATGGTCTTCTTGATCTTCGGGCCGATCAGGTCCACCACGCTCTTGATGACGTCGGGATCGACGTTGTCCAGCACGAATAGCTGCGGACCGTTTCGCGTGCGGTCGCTCATGAGGTTGTAGGTGTATGGATTGAGCGCGTTTTGCAGGGCGATGTTCCCCAGGGCGCTGCCGCCGATGCCCAGCACGATCAGGATTTCGCAGCGGTCGCGGAAGTGCTCGACCTCGCGGTGGATGCTTTCGACCATGTCCTCGTCATACGGCAGGTCGCGGTATCGCAGCTTGCCGGCCTTGCGCTGGTCGGCCATCTGCTTGGTGATCGCCTTGATGTCATTGGCCAGGCCCTTGAGCTGCTTTTCGTCGACGCCGTGCTTCTCGCCCACCGCCTCGGTCGTCGCGTTCTTCCAATACAGATTGATGCGTTCCATGTGTCTCGCCGGTCCTTTTGGGTTGATTGAGGCGGTCAGCATACGGATTTCGGCGGCGTTCGCCAACCATCCTCAGCCGCGCCACGAGAGTTTCCAGACCATCACGTCCGCCACGCCATGGCCGGCGGCGTCGGTGGGCGGCTCGATCCACCAGTCGTACATCGCCTCTTGGGCCGCCAGGTCGATCTCGTTGCTGCCGCTGGATTGGAGGATGTCCACGTCGATGACCTTGCCGGCGGCGTCGCAGGAGACCTTGAGGATCACCCGCGCCTCGCGCAGCGAGACCGCCGCCACCTGGGCCGCCAGGCTCAAACGCGGGCGGGTCGCCTTGACCTTGCGCCCGAAGCGGGCCTCGACCCTGCCGTTGCGATATTCGACGCTGCCGATGCGGGAAAACGGGTCGGATTCCGAGCCGGTGTCGATGGCCGGATCGGCCGAGGGGGTGTTGACGCCAGGGGCGCCGGCGGAGGGGGCCGGGGGCATCGGCGGCATCGGCGTTGACGGTGACGCCGGGCTTGCCGGGTTCGCAGGCGGCATGGCGGGCGAACCCGTCGGCGGCGCGGGCGCCGCAGTTTGGTTCGTCGGCGCTGGGCTTGCCGGGGCGTCGCCCGGCGGTGGTGCGGTCGGGTTGGATCGGGCGATGGGTTCGGTTCGCGGCGGCGCGGGGATCGCCGGCGTCGGCACGCCGAACGGCTGTTCCGGCGGCGTGTTGAAGGCGACCGCCGGCGGGGATGACGCCCCCGTGCCCCCCTCGCCGCGCAGGGCGGTGTTCCAGCTCGGGTCGGTCCCCACGGCGCCGAAGCCCTGGGGGTCCTTGCTCGTGAACGCCTGGTCCTCGTCGGCCTCGTGAGCCTGCATCGTCCGGTCGCCGGGCGTTGAATTGATCGCGTAGCCGGTCGAATCGGATTCCCCCATCCGGTCGTCGGGACGGTGGATGTCGTCGGGCAACAGGATCGGCCCGTGGTC
>JBBSAF010000301.1:0-3630 GCA_038252525.1 Tepidisphaerales bacterium | reverse complement strand
GATGATGGCGTTGGCGATGGGGCTGTTTCCCCGCCTCGACGGAAATGGCCGCGCGGCCGTGGCGGCGAGTCCGTCGGCGGGGCCGGCGGCGCTGCAATTGGGAGTGGTGCCGGAGCGCGACATCTACGCCCAGCGCCGACGCCACCGGGTGTTGGCTGAATATCTGGCCGGACGGCTGGGGCGCCCGGTGGAGATCGTGACGGTCAACACCTACGAGGCGGTGCTGGGGGAGATGTCGGCCGGTCGGATCGACGCGGCGTTTTTGGGATCGTTCGTGGCGGTGCTGGCCCAGGATCGGCTGGGTGCGGTCCCGATCGTCAAGCCGATCAATGCCGGCGCGGGGGTCTACCGGGGCATCCTGATGGTGCGGGAGGATTCGCCGGCGAAGGGGGTGGCGGATTTGGCGGGCAAGCGAATCGCCGGGGTGCGGACGACCACCGGGGGGGAGTTGTTCACATGGGTTTGCCTGAAGCGGGCCGGGCTGTTGGGAACACCGGGGGAGCCTGAAATGGTCTGGGCGGGGACGCACGACGAGGCGATCGAGGAGTTGATGGCCGGGCGCGCGGATGCCGCGGGGGTCAAGAGCCTGCGGTGGGAGGCGTACGTCGCGGCCCATCCCGAGGCGCGTTGTCGGATTCTGGCCGAAAGTCCGTCGACGCCGAACAACGCGCTGTTGGTGCGGCGGGATTTGGCCGACACGGTGGGTGCGGCGCTGGGGGACATCCTGTTGCAAATGGACCGCACCGACGCGGGCAAGGCGGCGTTGGCGACGTATGGTGTCGAGCGGTTCGAGCCGTGCGCGGCGGGGGAATACCGGGGGGTGTGCGAATTGGTGGGCGAACTCGGTTCGGCGTGGGATCGGTTGGGAATCGACGGACCGCCGGTGAAATGCCCCGGCGCCGCGGCGACGCATCCATCAACGCATCCATCGACGCGCCCGGCGACGGCGGCGCCGGGCGGGGCCGATTCGGTCACGGGCAATCGATCGGGCGACGGCGCGGCGAAAAAGTCATCGGCAACGGCGCCGGGCGGGGCCGATTCGATCACGGGCAATCCCTCGGGCGACACGGCGACGAATCAGTCATCGGCGACGGCGCCGGGCGGGGGGGGGCACTGATGCTGCGGCGCAAACTGCTCCTCATTCTGGGGTCGCTGGTGGGGTTGATCACGGTGGTGGCGGTGGGGGCGATCTGGCAATTGCAGGATGTGTCCGAGCGGCTCAATCACGTCAACAGCCAGGCGTGGGGGACGGTCGAACGGGTGAACGCCCTGTCCACGAGCATGGCCGAGATCGACGTGGAATTGGCGAATCTTCAGGGCGGTCGCACGAGCCGGTTGGATCCGCTGCTGGACGCGGTGGAGCGGCTGCGGGCCGACGCGTTGGCGTTGGATTCGATGCAGGTGGTTCGACAGCCCGACTGCGAGGCGATGTACGGGCGGCTGCGATCGGCGTTGCCGGCGTTCGAGCGGCATGTGGGATTGTTGGCGACGGCGCAATCGCCGGAGTTGGCCCGAATGCACAACCGCGCTGCCCTCGACAGCGCCGTCGAGCTGCGGGAGGACATCCTGTGCATCACGCGGCATGTGCGTGCCCACGCCCAGGCCGAACAGCAGGCGCTGACGGCGCGGTTCAGGTGGGTGGTGCTGGGATTGGCGGCGGTGTTCCTGCTGGTGATCAACCTGGCGGCGATCATGATGCTGCGGATGGCGACGACGGTGCTGAAGCCGGTCGATCGGCTGGTGGCGGCGAGTCGGGAATTGGCCCGCGAGCGGTTCGAGACGCGGGTGGAGCTGGACCAGAAGGATGAGTTCGGCGAGTTGGCGGGGGCGCTGAACCATCTGGCCGAGCAGCTTCAGCAAAGCGAAGGCAGGAAGATGGAGGTGCTGTCGCAGGTGGCGTTGACGATGAACCACGAATTGAACAACGCGATGTCGATCATCGAGCTGCAGTTGCGATTGATGGACCGCCCCGGCGAGGGTGGCCCGGACCGGGAGCGGAACCTGCGGCGCATCCGCGACGGACTGGCGCGGATGGCGACGACGGTGCGTGATCTCAAGCAGGTCCGTCGGATCGTGCTGACCGATTATGTGGCGGGGCAGAAGATGCTGGACCTGCCGCGCTCGATCGAGGCGGCGCCGGGGGGGGATGCGGCGGATGGGGCGGCGGGGCAAGTGGTGGGCGAGACGGTACACTGAGGCCGATGCCCCCTGCCTCTCCGATCCGCGGCGCGGCACGTCCGCTGCATTCGCAGTTGACGTGGTTCGTGCGCCTGCGCTGGGTGGCGGCGGCCGCGGCGCTGGCGGGGGCGGCACTGGACCAACGGGTGTTGGGATGGTTCGGGGGCGACTGGATGCTCTGGTCGATCGGGGTGGCGATCGTCTCCTATAACCTGATCCTGCGGGCGATGCTGCGGCGACTGAAACCGTCGGCGGCGACGCTGGGGCGGCTGCGGGCGCTGGCGGCGGCGCAGATCGGGTTGGACATGGCCTGCCTGACGCTGGCGGCGATGTGGACCGGGGGGGCGCATTCGCCGCTCCTGGGGTTCTTCGTGTTCCACATGGTCTTCGCCAGCCTGCTGCTGCCGCGGGGGTGGGCGTATGGCGGGGCGGTGCTGTCGATGGTTGCGGTGGCGGGGGGTCTGGGGGCGATGGGCGAGTGGCCGCCGGGGCGGAACGAGGGGCTGGCGCTGATCGGGTGGGGGATGACGCTGGTGTTGACGGTCTATCTGGCCAGCCACATCACCGGGGCGCTGGCGCGGCAGCGGCGGCGGTTGGCGCGTCAGAACCGACGGATCCGCCGGTTGATGCGGCATCTCAATCGCCACCGGGCGGCGTTGGTGCAGCACGAGAAGATGGTGGCGATGGGACAGATGGCGGCGGGGGTGGCCCACGAGATCGCCAATCCGCTGGCGAGCCTCGATGGACTGTTGCAATTGGTCCAGCGCAAACCCGAGCGGATGAACCCCGCGACGGTGGGGTCGTTGCGCGAGCAGGTGTCGCGGATCGACCGGATCATCCGGCAGATGACGCAGTTCGCCCATCCGACCGACGACGCCTGGGGGGAGGCGGAGATCAACGAGGTGGTGCGACAGGGGATGGAGATGTTGCGGTTCGACGGGCGGATGAACGCCACGGGGGTGAAGATGGATTTGGATCCGTCGGCCGGTCGGGTGCGGGTGTTGGTCGGGGGGGTGCAGCAGGTGTTGGTGAACCTGATCCGCAACGCCCTGGACGCGATGGCCGATTCGCCGGC
Source organism: Tepidisphaerales bacterium (assembly GCA_038252525.1). GTDB lineage: Bacteria > Planctomycetota > Phycisphaerae > Tepidisphaerales > Tepidisphaeraceae > JBBSAF01. Next base: position 377 of record JBBSAF010000301.1, on the reverse strand, counting down.
GCCGGCGCTGACGGTGCGGACGAGTCGGCACGGGGAGGGCGTGGTGATCGAGGTGATCGACAACGGGCCGGGGATCGCGCCGGAGCATCTGCCGCGGCTGTTCGAGCCGTTTTTCACGACCAAGCCGGTGGGGAGGGGGACGGGGCTGGGACTGTCGATCAGCTACAGCCTGATCGAGCGGCAGGGGGGGCAGATCGACGTGAAAAGCCGGGTGGGGGAGGGGGCGACATTCCGAATCAAGCTGCCGGGTGTGAAGGCCGAGGCGGGGGTGGATCGAGTCGAATCCAATTGAAAATAGGCGGAATCGGGGCGAAATGCATGTCGCGTGGGCGCCCTCGCATCGTTGTTATACATAACTCGCCCATGGCCCCCGCGAG
>JBBSAF010000300.1:0-3683 GCA_038252525.1 Tepidisphaerales bacterium | reverse complement strand
GGAGGGAGGAGGGCGGAGGGCAGTAGGCGGAATGGCGGTAGGCGGAAGGAGGGAGGGAGGGAGGGAAATAAAAGACCGCTCGCTCCGCTTACCCCCTACACCCTCATGAAGTTGGAGGGAGCCGGGGGGCGCGGACGCTTGGGGCCGGCTCATCGGTCATCGGAAAGTTGAATATCCATCTCCAATCGCCACCCCCGCGCCGGCGCGATACAATCATCCCATGCCGATCGCCGCACGGATATTCGCCGCCTTGATCGCCTTGACCGTCGCCTTGGGCGCGGGGTCGGCAACGCCATCGGTCGCCGATGTTGCCGATGTCGGCGGCGCCGCCGCCACCGCCGTCGTCATTCGCCTCGATGGACAGGTCAATGATTACGCCCGCGACCAACTGTTCAAGCGATTCGCCATCGCCCGGCAACTCGGCGCCCACGACATCATCCTCGAGATCGACACCTACGGCGGCGCCGTCACCAGCGGACTGGAGATCAGCCAGTTCCTCAAACGCCAAACCGACCTGCACATCGTCGCCTTCATCCCGGAAAAGGCCATCAGCGCCGGCGCCATGATCGCCTTGGCGGCCGACGAGATCGTCATGGGACCGTCGGCCAAGCTCGGCGACTCGGCGCCGATCGCCATCGACCCGTCCGGCGGACTTCAGCCGCTGCCGGCCGCCGAACGCGCCAAATCCGAAAGCCCCATCCTCGCCGACTTCCACGAATCGGCGCTCCGCAACGGTTACGATCCGCTGTTGGCCGCGAGCATGGTGGCGGTCGGGCGATCGGTGCATTGGGTGGTCAACGACGCCGGCGCCAAACGCTTCGTCGACGAAGGCGAATACGCCAAACTGATCCAGCAAGGCTGGCGTCCGGTCGCCGGGGTGCCCGATCCGGTCGATGGTCCCGACACGCTGCTGACCGTCCACGCCGATTTGGCCGTCAAGCTGGGGTTGGCCAAGTCCATCGCGGCCTCCGCCGGCGCGTTGGCGGCCGCGCGGCACTGGACGATCATCGAGACCCTCGGCGACACCGCCGGCGACCGGCTCGTCGGGCTGCTGGGGTCGCCGGCGGCGCGGTCGATCCTGTTGATCGTGTTCATCATGGCGCTGTCCACCGCGCTGCACACGCCAGGGCACGGCGCCCCCGAGGCGTTCGCGGCGGTCTCGCTGGGGCTGCTGGTCGGCGTGCCGTTGCTCACCGGCTACGCCCAGTGGTGGGAGATTTTCGCCATCCTCCTGGGCATGGTGCTGCTGGCTCTGGAGATATTCGTCATTCCCGGCTTCGGCGTCGCGGGGATCGGCGGATTGATCCTGCTGCTCGGCGGATTGGTGATGACGTTCGTTCCGGCCGAACCGACCGGCATCCCCGGATTCCTGCCGACCCTCGCCGGCACTTGGACGGCGATGCAAACCGGGCTGCTGGTGGTCTTCGGCGGGATGCTGGCCAGCGCGGGGCTGTGGATGTGGATCAGCCGGTACCTGCCGGCGCTGCCGTATTTCAACCGATTGATCCTCGGCGCCACCACTGGCGCGGTCGCCACCGGACCGACCGACCCGACGCGCGACCCGGCCGATGATTTCCCCGCCATCGGCGCCACCGGATCGGCCGTCACCGATTTGCGCCCCGGCGGGACCATCGAAATCGCCGATGAACCGGCCGGCCTCACCCGCCGCTTGGACGCGGTGTGCGACAGCGGCTTCGTGCCCGCCGGCGCCGGGGTCGTCGTGCGCGAGCGCCGCGGCGGTTATGTGCTGGTCCGGCAAACCGGGGAGCGATCATGACGCCGGCGCTGTGGGTGACGCTCTTCGCGGTCGTCGGAACGGTGCTGCTCTTGGCCGAGGTGCTGTTGCCGACGCACGGGCTATTGGGGGTGATCGGCGGCGCGAGCCTGGCCGTCGCCATCGGATTCTGTTTCGCCGTCAACCAGTGGGTGGGGCTGGCAGCGCTGATTGTCACGGTGGTCGCCGCGCCGTTCGTGTTCGCCGGCGCGATGAAGTGGTATCCGTCCACACCCGTCGGACGACGGATGATCCTGCCCGACCGTCCCGACGCTCCGCTGGCGCCCCTGGTTCGCATCGGCCAGATCGGCGTCGCCACCACCGAGCTGCGTCCCGGCGGCGAGGTCGAGTTCGGCGACCTGCGCCTGCAATCCACCAGCGAATCCGGGCTGATCCCCCCCGGCGTCCGCGTCCGCGTCACCGCCCTGACCGACGGGCGCCCGCGCGTGCGAACGGTTCAGTGAACAAAAAAAGTGCATGTGGCTCTTTTTCGCCCTCACGGTGGAGCGCACGTCTCCTTTCCCCGCGTTGCGGATGGGGATTCCGCGAGAGAGCGCCGGCGGGACCGGGGCGCCGGGATGGGATCAGAACCGTTCGTTGGGACCGGCGAGGATGGAATCGAGGAGGGGTTCGAGGACGTCGCAGACGCGGTGGACCTGGGCGGGGGTCATAGCGCTGAAGAACGGCAGGGCGAGGGTGCGGGCGGCGACGTGTTCGGTGATGGGGAATTGGCCGAGGGCGAAGCCGAAGCGTTCGACCATGTAGGGTTGCAGGTGGATGGGGGGGAAATAGTTGTTCGTGCCGATCCCCTCGGCCCGCAGGGCGCGGATCAGCAGGTCGCGGTCGCCGGGGACGAACTGGTCGGACAGGCGGACGACGAAGACGAACCAGCTCATGGCGTCGGGGTCGTCGAGGGTCGGCAGGATCAGGTGGGGATTGCCCATCAATCGTCGCATGTATTCGGCGGCGACGCGGCGGCGACGGTCGAGGATGTCGTCGAGGCGCGACACCTGGGAGACGCCGAGGGCGGCCGAGAGCTCATCGAGGCGATAGTTGTAGCCGAGCCGTTCGTGGGCGAGCCAGGCCATGCCGCCGCGGCCTTGGTTGCGGTAGGCGCGGCAGGCGTCGGCGAAGTCGGGATCGTCGGTGACGATCATGCCGCCTTCGCCGGTGGTGATTTGCTTGTTGGGATAGAAGGCGAAGACCGAGGCGGCGCCGAAGGAGCCGATGGGGCGGTCGTCGGCGCGCCCGCCGAAGCCTTCGCAGGCGTCCTCGATGAGGGTCAGGCCGCGGGATTCGGCGAAGTCGGCAAGTGCGGGGATGCCGCCGGGGTGCCCGAAGGTTTCGACGGCGACGATGGCCTTGGTGGCGGGGGTGATGGCGGCCTCGACCTTGGAGAGATCGATGTTGAGGGTGGTCGGGTCGATATCGACGAAGACGGGCATGGCATCGACGAAGAGGATGCAATTGGCGCTGGCGACGAAGGAGAAGGGGGTGGTGACGACCTCGTCGCCGGGACCGACGCCGGCGGCGAGCATGGCGCAGTGGAGACCCGCGGTGCCGGAGGAGACGCCGATGGCGAAACGCCGGCCGGCGATGCGGGCGCAGGCGGCCTCGAACTCGAGGATTTTGGGACCGATGGAGAGGGTGTCGGATTGGAGGACCTCGACGACGGCGTCGATGTCGGCGGTGGCGATGTCGGGTTTGGACAGGGGGATGGGTGTGGGCATGGGGAGCATCTCCGAAAGGCGTTGTGGCGGGCGCCGGGGCCCTCGGGGTCCCCGGGACGGGCGGGGGGGTGCGGGGATCGGTGGTCGTCACGGCGGGGAGCCAACCACGTTGCGTGGAAGAGCACGGTAAAGCGCCCAACCGGCCGTCGCGTGTCCGGGAGGTGACATTGCCGCGATGG
>JBBSAF010000299.1:0-3689 GCA_038252525.1 Tepidisphaerales bacterium | reverse complement strand
GGAGCCTATCCGCATTCACTCAGCCGGGGGCGGCTGAGCTACACGAATCGCCGGGGGCGGGGGAGCCTATCCGCATTCACTCGGCTGGGGACGGCTGAGCTACAAGAATCGCCGGGGGCGGAGGAGCCTATCCGCATTCACTCAGCCGGGGGCGGCTGAGCTACACGAATCGCCGGGGGCGGAGGAGCCTATCCGCATTCACAAGAATCGCCGGGGGCGGGTGCGGTATTCGAATCGCGGGGGGCGGTGGGCGAGTTGTCCATAACAATGAAGGCGCGCCGATCACGCGACGTGGAGGGCCGGTCATTCGTCGGGGCCGGTGGCGGCGAGGAGTTTTTCCGCCGTGTCCAGCACCGTGCGCGAATCGGGGTCGTAATCGCGCAGTTCCAGCGCGGCGTTGTTGAAATGTTTGGCGGTCTCGCGGTCGTCGGCCGATTCGACGAAGCCGATCACCGCGCCCAGCCCCGGCAGGTGCAGCGGTCGGTCGGCCGACAGGATGGCGCCGTCGGCCAGATGTCCGGCGATGGCGTGGAGGATGTTGCCGGCGTGACGGACCTTCACGCCGCCGCCGAGGACGTTGGCCGGGACGTGGCGGACTTGCACGTCGGGACGGGCGAACTTGATCATGCCGCGGGTGTGAAGCCAGACGCCGTTGCCGTCGGGTTCGTCGGTGGAAATGATCGCCACGTGGTCGCGGACCTCGAAGCGCGAGGCGTCGACGAAAACCTCGAGCCACTCTCCCGGGCGCCACCACTGCACCGCATGGACATCGAACACCGTCAAGGCCCCGGTCTCGACGACGGCCGACACCACGCCGAGGGTGTTGCGCAAATAGTCGAGCGAGGGCGGGTCGGCGAAGTTGGCCCGCACGACCGTCAATTCATCGGATGATTTGATCATCCCCGGATCCAGGAACTGCCCATCGAGGCCGGCGGCCAGCGGGTCGGCGAACCAACCGGCGAACCACGCGGGATCGTCCGCCCGGCGGTGCTTGGAGACCACCAATTCCGGCTCGATCCGCGATACGTGGTGGCGGCTGCGCGACAGCGACAGCGGCTCCGGCGCGATGGGGCCGACGATCACGTACATCAATTCCGCGAGATGCCCGGACGATTCATCGTGCAGCGGGCGCGGCCAGGGGGGCATGGAGTCATGTTCATCGGGCATCAGAGCGTGTGTCCCATCCGTGTTTTCTTGGTGTGAAGGTAGTCCCGGTTGTATTGCCCCGGCTGGATGCGGATCGGCAGTTCCTCGACGACCTGCAGGCCGAAGCCGTCGATGCCGTGGATTTTGCGGGGGTTGTTGGTCATCACCCGCAATTTCCGCAGCCCCAGATCGCGGAGGATCTGGGCGCCGATGCCGTAGTCGCGCTTGTCGGCGGGAAATCCCATCGACGTGTTGGCATCCACGGTGTCGAGGCCCATCTCCTGAAGCTTGTAGGCGTGGAGCTTATTGACCAGCCCGATGCCGCGACCCTCCTGGCGGAGGTAGAGCAGGACCCCCTTGCCCTCGGATTCGATCATCCGCATGGCCGCGTCGAGCTGGTCGCCGCAGTCGCATCGGCCGGATCCGAAAAGGTCGCCGGTGAGGCATTCGCTGTGGACGCGGACCAAGACCGGTTCGTTTTGGATGAGCACCTTGCCGTCGGGTCCGAACTCGCCCAGCCCGCCCTTGCACAGCGCCAGATGCGGCTGGGGGTCGATGGCGCTCTGGTAGGCGAATAGCTGGAACAGCCCCCATTTCGTGGGCAATTCCACACTTTGCACGCGGCGGACGAACTGTTCGCGCTTGAGCCGGTGGCTGATGAGCTCGGCCACGGTGCACATCTTGATCTGGTGGGTCTTGCAGAAGGCCTCGAGCTCGGGGCGGCGGGCCATCTCGCCATCGTCGCGCATGATCTCGCAGATGACCGCGGCGGGTTTGAGGCCGGCCAGGCGTGCCAAGTCGATCGAGCCTTCGGTCTGGCCGGCGCGGACGAGCACGCCGCCGTCGCGTCCGCGCAGGGGATTGATATGCCCCGGTCGCAGGAGGTCCGACGGCTTGGCGTCGTCGGCGACGCACGCGGCGATGGTGGCGGCGCGGTCGCGGGCGCTGACGCCGGTGCTGACGCCGAAGCGGGGGTGGGCATCGACGGTGATGGTGAAGGCGGTGCCGAGCTGGGCGGTGTTGCGCTGGACTTGGTTGTGGAGTTCGAGCAGGTCGCAGCGCTCGGGGGTGAGGGCGACGCAGATCACGCCGCGGGCGTGCTTGAGCATGAAGTTGACCTGCTCGGCGGTGCAATGCTCGGCGGCGACGACGACATCCCCTTCGTTTTCGCGGTCCTCATCGTCGACGAGCACGATCATGCGTCCGGCGCGGAGTTCATCGAGGATTTCGGGGATCGAGGAGAAGGGCATGGTGAGGTTCGTCTTGGTTGTTCGCTCGTCGCACTCCACCGCTCCGCCCGCGGTCCCGGCTCGTGAATGACCCCCGACGTTCGGCGGACACACGCCGCCAAAATCCCCAACCCACCGCGACCGCGCCGGAGCGGCCCTCACCGTTGGCAACGGACCACTCCCTCGGGGTCGCAGCTCGCAAGTGCGTCGGCGTTCGCGGTCCCCGTCCCGGTCGCGGCGCGTCGACTGCCTTTGCGGCGGACAGGGCGATTCCCCGTCGTCAATCCGCCCCGAGGCGCTTGCGGATGTAGTCGGCGCGGGCGGCGCGACGCAGATCCCCCTCGAGCTTCCGCCCTTGGATTTTCTGCAAATGGGCCGACTGGGTGAGGAGAAACAGCTCGTTGACCGCCCGCAGGTCGATGTCCCCCACCCGTCCTAGGTGGATCCCCAGGCGCAGGTGCGACAGCAGGAACAGCACCTCCTCGCCGGTCATCAGCCGGGCCGAGCGGAGCAATCCGACGGCGCGGTGGACCTTGTCGTCCAGACCGACGGTGCGGTCGTTGAGCAGCGTTCGCCGGGCGTGGTGTTCGTAGTCGATGATCTTGGGAATGACCAAATGCTTGAAGTCCCCGATAATCTCCTCCTCGGTCTTGCCGAGGGTGGTTTGGTTGGAGATCTGATAAAAGTCCCCGGTGGCCTCGGTCCCCTCGCCATACAGCCCTCGGACGGCCAGTCGCATCTCCTTGGCCGCACGGAAGACCTTTTCGATCTCGCCGGTCATCTTGAGCGCCGGCAGATGCAGCATGACGCTGACGCGGATGCCGGTGCCGACGTTGGTCGGGCAGGCCGTCAGGTAGCCGAAGCGGGGGTGGTAAGCGAAATCGAGCTTGGCCTCGAGCTTGTCGTCGATGGCGTTGATCTGTTCCCAGGCCTCCTCCAGTTGCAGCCCCGAGCGCAGGCACTGGATGCGGAGGTGGTCCTCCTCGTTGACCATGATCGACAGGGTTTCGTCATCGCCGATGGCCACCCCGCGGGCGCCCTCGGCGGCGGCGTGGGGCTTGCTGATGAGATGCCGCTCGACCAGCAGCTCGCGGTCGATCTCCGGCGCCGCCTCCAGATCGACATACAGCATCCCCCCGGCCAACTGGCTCTTGAGCACCACGTCGCGGATCCGCTCCTCCAGCGCCTGGCGGTCGGCCCGGTCGATGCGCGACAGGAACGGATGCCCCGCCACATTGCGCGCCAGCCGGATGCGCGAGGAAATGACGACCTCGCTCATCGGGCCGTTGCCCCGGAGCCATTCACCGGCCTGTG
>JBBSAF010000298.1:0-3690 GCA_038252525.1 Tepidisphaerales bacterium | reverse complement strand
GGCGGCTGAGCTACACAAATCCCGGGGACCACGGGCGACTTGTGTAGGCGATTGACCGCTCACTCAGCCGAGGGCGGCTGAGCTACACAAATCCCGGGGACCACGGGCGACTTGTGTAGGCGATTGACCGCTCACTCAGCCGAGGGCGGCTGAGCTACACAAATCCCGGGGACCGCGGGCGACTTGTGTAGGCGGTTGACCACTCACTCAGCCGAGGGCGGCTGAGCTACACAAATCCCGGGGACCACGGGCGACTTGTGTAGGCGATTGACCGCTCACTCAGCCGAGGGCGGTTGAGCTACACAAATCCCGGGGACTGCGGGCGACTTGTGTAGGCGGTTGACCACTCACTCAGCCGAGGGCGGCTGAGCTACACAAATCCCGGGGACCGCGGGCGACTTGTGTAGGCGATTGACCGCTCACTCAGCCGAGGGCGGCTGAGCTACACAAATCCCGGGGACCACGGGCGACTTGTGTATAACAACGAGACGCCTCGGCTCCGCTTTTTCAATCGAAGCCCTTGATGACGGCGCTCAACGGGGGTTTCACACCCTCCAAATCCCTGCCGTGCCGGTCGCGCCGTCGAACGCGGGCGAGGCGCCCATGCGACATGGAAACAGGGTCATTTGGGGATGTTCATGGTGAAGCGGGCCTTGAGGACGGCGCCTTGGTTGGTTTTGCCGACTTGGGCGATCAGTTCCTCGACGTGGGCGATGCGTTCGGCGGAGCTGGGGTGGGTTTTCATTTGGGAATGGCCGTCGTTGAGGGTCTGAAGGAAGTGGACGTAGGAGGAGGGGTTGTAGCCGGAGGCGACGAGGTATTTGACGGCCATTTCGTCGGCCTCGCGTTCGTCGTCCTTGCTGAACTCCTGGCCGACGGAATCGACGATGGCGTTGGCCATGCCGTCGAAGGCGGACTGGTATTGGGGATCGTTCTGGCTGTTGAGGGCTTGGACGGCGCCGGCGGTGAAGTTGGATTTTTTGACGGCCTCGAGGCCATGTTGTCGGCAGACGTGGCCGATTTCGTGGGCGAGAACGCCGGCGAGTTCGGCCTCGGATTCCATTTTGCGGAGGGCGCCGCGGGTGATCATGATGTAGCCGCCGGGGCCGGAGTAGGCGCCGATGTCTTCGGAGTTGACGACGCCGAAGACGAAGTTGCCGTCGGGGCGGTCGCTGCCGGAGACGACGGTGAGACCGACGAGGTTGACATATTTGTTGACCTTTTCGTCGTCGTAATAGCCGTAGGCGTTGGTGACTGCGACGGCGACGGATTGGCCGTAGGAATCCTCGTTGCGTTCGTCGATGGTTTGGGATTCGACCATGGTTCCGACGCCGCCGATGAGCTGGCCGGTGGAGCCTCCGACGGCGGCGCCGACATCCTGGATGCAGCCGCCGATGTTGAACGGGACGGTGGCGGCGACGGCGGCGAGGCCGAGGAGGGTGGGGGCGGTGAAACGGCGGAAAAATCGGATGGTGTTCATGATGGGCCTCATGGAGACGATGGGGGTCACTTGGCGAACGAGCCGACCTTGCCTTCGCGGTCGAAGGCCTCGAGTTCGGCGGGGGTGATGGAACGGCTGACGGCGATCATGCGGTCGGCCGGTGCGGGATCGAGATTCTTGGCGTTGGCGAAGTTCTTGACCTCCTCGGCGACGCCCTTGCCGGCGAGGGAGGAGTCCATGCCGGAGGATTGCCCGCCGCCCATGCCGAAGGCGGAGGCGAGATCGCCGCCGTCGACCTCGTCGTTGGAGGTGTTGCCCTTGAAGACCCATCCGGCGTAGGGCTTGGCGTCCTTGTCGGTGAACTGGACGCGGAGCCAGGGGCCTTCCTCGGCCATGACCTGCATGGGGACGCCCTTGGGGACGGTGATGATGGTGTTGAAACGAGCGCCCTTGCCGTCGAGGACGCGGACCTCGGGTTTGGCGGTCCAGACGGTGCGGAGGGCGTCGGCGAGTGCGGCGCCGCCGATGCCGAGGACGGCGGCGGCGGCGAGGAGTCGGAGGGATCGGAAACGGCGATTGACGGGGGATTTCATGGTACGGCTCCTTGGGTCGGGATCGGGCGGGGCCAGCGGACGGGCCTGATGCGTTGAACGGCGCGTTTGACAGTAACGCACATCACGGTGGCGTCAAGGAAATTATTTGCCTTTGGCGACATAGACGCCATCCCAGTCGGTCGGCGGCGGGTCGTGGGCGAAATGCTCGACGCGGGCGAATAGCGTGCGGGTCGGGCCGTCGTCGGGATGGTCGGCGAGGAGGGCGGAGAGGGCCGCAGCGGCGTCGGACCATCGCTGTTCACGGTAGAGGACAAAGGCCGCTTCGTAACGTTGGGCGAGGTCGGCGAGATTGTCGTCGACGCCGGATTCGGCCATGAGTTCGTAGACGGCCATGGGTTGGAGCTTGCCCTTGACGCGGAGGTTGTCGAGGCGGCGGAGGATGAAGTGGGCGGCGACGAGATCGGCGGTGGACTGGGCGATCATGATGCGGGTGCCATAGAACTTGTTGGCGCCCTCGAGTCGGCTGCCGAGGTTGACCGAATCGCCGAGGACGGTGTAGTTGAACTTGCGGGTGGAGCCCATGTTGCCGACGCTCATGGGGCCGGTGTTGACGCCGATGCGGGTGAACATGTTTTTGGCGCCGAGCTCGCGGAGTCGGGGTTGGATGTCGCGTTCGCGGGCGGCCATGCCGAGGGCGGCGCGGCAGGCGCGGAGGGCATGGTCGGGCTGGGGGAGGGGGGCGTTCCAGAAGCTCATGATGGCGTCGCCGACGTACTTGTCGAGGGTGCCGTCGTGTTCGAGGACGACGTCGGACATCTGGTCGAGATAGAAGTTGAGGAGGGTGGCGAGTTTCTCGACATCGAGGGTTTCGGAGAGGTCGGTGAAGCCGGCGATGTCGGTGAACATGACGGTCATGTCGCGGCGCTCGCCGCCAAGCTTGAGGCTGTCGGGATCGCGGGCGATGGCGTCGGCGACGGTGGGCGAGACGTATTGGCCGAGGGCCTTCAGCGCGACGCGGCGCTGGCGGTCCTCGGTGAGATAGCTGTGGGCCATGGCGCCGACGATGGAGAGGGCGACGGCGAGGAGCGGCGCGGCGAGCGGAAGCCAGAGGATGTCGGTTCGGCGGAACAGGATGATGGCCAGGGCGATGAGGGCGGCCATGGACAGGAGGCCGGCGGGGAGTTTGAACATCACGCGACGGGGGAGGATCCCCCCCACCGCCGCGATGAGGGAGGCGATGAAGGCGAGGGCGGAGGCGACGGGCCATGTCAGCGGCGCAACGGCGTCGCCGCGGAGGAGGTTGGCGATGGCGGTGGCGTGGATTTCGACGCCGGGGTATTGGTCGGAGAGGGGCGTGGATTTCAGGTCGAAACCGCCGGCGGCGATGATGCCGACGAGGACGATTTTATCCTTGAGGCGCGATGGGGAGAGATCGGTGGGCAGGGGATGGTCGAGTCGCAGGGCGGCGCCGAGGACGTCGGCGGCGGAGAGGTAGTCGAAGGTGAATCGGCCGTCGGCGGCGCGGTAGGGTCCGTAGTAGTGGAGTAGAAAGGGCGCGGGGGGCGCGGGGCGCGGGTTGGGGATCGCTGGGGCGACGGCGGCGGCGGCGAGGCTGGGTTGGCCGTGGACGGTCGGCTCATAGGTGCGAACGGTGCCTTCGTCGGTGACATTGGCGGCGGCGAAGACGGGGTCGAT
>JBBSAF010000297.1:0-3691 GCA_038252525.1 Tepidisphaerales bacterium | reverse complement strand
TTTTTTTCAGTCACCGCGCCCGGTGCGCGATCGTCGGCGTCAGAGCGTCTGTGCGTACTCGGCGATGTGCGAGGGCACCGGATAGTGGCGCATCAAAAATGTGCTGAGCTGTTCCCGGTCGGCCACCATCATGTAGATCGGGTCCTCGATGGCGCGCCCGGCGAAGTTCAACGCCCGCACCAACCGGTCGGGACTCGACACCACGCACATTTCCTGCCCGTCGAAATGCGTCGGCAGCAACTGGAACTGCCACGCCTGCCGCCGGTTGATCCGCCGCAGACAATCCACGTCGATCCGCTGCTCTTCCAAATCCACCAGCCCGGCGGTGCGGACGTACTGCTCGACCCACGCGTCCTCGATGTGCCGCGCGCCGACCCCGAACAGCCGCTCGGCCAGATCCCCGAAGGGCCGGTGGCTGTCCGCCTGCTCGCGGAGGATTTCCCGGACCTGCCGCTGGGTCAACAATCCCTGTTCAACCAACAATTCCCCGATGCGAATGCCTTTCACCGCGACCTCCGTGGTAAATCGTGTCCACTGATGCTATCGGCCCGATTCGCCGGGCGCTTGCGTGACAGGGGGCAAGCGCTCGGTGTTATACACAACGTTTTGCCCTCCATGGGGGCGCGCTGGCGTGGTCCTTTGTCGCGTGGGCGCTTCGCCCGCGTCCAACGGCCCGATCGGCGGAAAACAGGTTTGGACGTTGTGAAAACCGCCGTTGAGCGCCGGCGTCATCGGCTTTGATTGGAATGGCGTGGTCGAGGCGCTTCCGCGACATGAGCGCGCGGGGCGACTTGTGTATGACAACCAGGGGGTAAAGGCGGGGCGATTGTCGGACTCTTCGCGGCCCGTATACTCCCCGACGATGCAAAGCCACCGCGAACTGATCGTCGAACCCATCGGACTCGATGTCGAAACCCTCCCCAAACCGCTCGATTTGCCCGCCCTGTTCGGCCACGACCATCCCGTCGAGATCGAAATCGGCATGGGCAAGGGCACGTTCCTGACCGAGCAGGCGACCGCCCGCCCGGAGGTCGATTTCATCGGCATCGAATGGGCACGCTGGTTCTGGCGCTACGCCTCGGATCGACTGCGCCGCCACGGTTGCCTCAACGCCCGCACCGCGCGGGCCGAGGCGGGGTTTTTTCTCCAGGAGTTCATCCCCGACGCCTCGGTCTCCGTGCTCCACATCTATTTCCCCGACCCCTGGCCCAAGGCCCGCCACCACAAACGCCGCCTGATCCAGCCAGCCTTCATGCCGTCGGTCACGCGCATTCTCCGTCCCGGCGGACGATTGCAGGTGGTGACGGACCATCAAGGCTATTTCGAGGAGAACATCGAGCCGAGCGTCCGTGGATCGGAATTGTCCGTGGTGGACTACAACCGTCCAGGCAGCGCCGGCGACGGGGAGTTCGTGGGTACCAATTTCGAGCGAAAGTACCGCCGCGAGGGTCGGCCCTTCCATGCCATCGCGGCGGTGAAACGATAGTGGGATCAAGAGGGGTCCGACATTCAAGCGGTGCGACGTCATCGCGGGTTGCCGCATTGACCGATCCGTCCGGTAACTATCAACCGACGGCCCTCATCCAATGGTTCAAAGCCATGGCGGGGCATCGGCCGATAGAGCCGATAAGGTGACAGACCAACCAACCCCCATCGCATTGATGCCCGACACCCTTGATGGGCAAGTTGCCAACTTTCAAAGCCAACTGGACGACCTGCGGCAACAACTCACCGAGTCGCAGCGACTGGCGACCATCGGGACGCTGGCGGCGGTGATCGCCCACGAGTTCAACAACCTCCTCACCCCCATCGTCAGCTATTGCCAGTTCGCGCTGACGAGCGCCGAGGGCGTGCAGCCGGACATGGATCTCGTCCGCAAGGCGCTGGGCAAGAGTTTCCAGAGCGCCACCAAGGCCGGGAAGATTTGCTCATCGCTGTTGGCCTTGGCGCGGGGGGAATCCTCGACCGGCGTCGTCGCCATCCAAACGGTGGTCAACGAGGTGCTGCAGGTGATGGCCCGCGATCCGCAAAAAGACGGGCTGGCCTTGCGGGTGCAGGTGGCGCCGGGGTTGACGGTCGAGGCGGATGCGGTGCAGATCGAACAGGTGCTGCTCAACCTGCTCATCAACGCCCGCCACGCCATGCTGGGCCGGGCCGGTTCGTTGACGATCAAGGCGGGGCTGTCGGAAGACTCCACCGAGGTGCGATTGCAAGTCATCGACACCGGGCCGGGCATTCCCGAGAAGTTGCTCCCCCGCATTTTCGAGCCTTTTTTCACCACCAAGGGGACGGCCAAGCGCGGACAGGCCAAGGGCACGGGCCTGGGGCTGAGCATCAGCAAGGACATCATCGAGCGCCACGGGGGGCGTATCACCGTGCATAGCGAGGTGGGCCGAGGAACGACGTTCACGATTCATCTGCCGGCGACGAGCAGTTGACACTTGGCACTGGGCAGTTGCCAGTTGTCAGTTGCCGGTAAAGCACCGCGCGACGGGACGCGTCGCGCAACCGCGAAGCCCGCCCACTCGCAGCTCCCCGCACGCAGTGGACTGTTCGCAGTGAGCGAAAAAAAAGTGGCCTCCGCCATCGGCAACCCACAACCCACAACCCACAACTTGCAACCCTCCCCACTCGCAACGCGCAACGCGCAACTCCCCACGCGCAACTCCCCACTCCCCACTCGCAACGCGCAACGCGCAACGCGCAACTCGCAACGCGCAACCCCCCCCTGTCACAATTTTCGATTTTCGTTGACAGCCAGCGCCGGGGGACGGTATTTTGTCTTTCGCACATTTCGTTGGATCGATTTGATCGTTAGGGACATCTCGGGACGGCGCCCATTGGCCAACGCATGAACCAGGCGATTTGACACCGGTGGACGTGTTTGTCACGCTCGGGCCATGCGAGTATTGGCGGCCGCGAAAATCAATTTGCACCTTCGCGTCGGACCCCGGCGCGACGACGGATTCCATTCGCTCTCGAGCTGGATGGCGACCGTCGGGCTCTTTGATACATTGGACTTCGAGCGTGCGCGTCGTGACGGATGCGCCTTGAAGTGCGATCGCGCCGACCTCGCCACCGACCAGACCAACCTGGTTGTCCGGTCGGCCGCGTCGCTCGCCGATGCCATGGGGCGGTCCCCAGCCCGTACCGCCAACGACCGTGGCGCGGAGGCGACTTTGCACAAACGCATCCCCGCCGGCGCCGGCCTCGGAGGGGGCAGCGCCGACGCGGCGCGCACGCTCTTGGCACTCAACCGCCTGTGGGAACTGGATTGGCCGATCAACCGACTGGCCCCCTTGGCGGCCGGCTTGGGCAGCGACGTGCCGTTTTTCCTGCACGGACCCAGCGCCTGGTGTCGGGGACGCGGCGAGGAGGTGGCGCCCATCCCCGCACCGGCGTGCCGGTGGGCCGTCCTGCTGCTTCCGGCCATCCACATGCCGACGCCGGCGGTCTATCGCCGCTTCGATGACATGCGGCTGGGCTCGCAATCCGCCATCGACGCCATGCCCCCTTGGCCGGCGTGGGTGAAACTCCAAGCCCGCGATCTGCTGGCCGCAGTGGTCATCGACTTGGCGGCCCCGCCGATCGCCATCGAACCGGGGCGTGGGCTTTTGCGGACCGACGCCGAGCAGGCCCCTGTCCGGCCCGTCCGCATGCGCGGAAGCGGGTCGAGCCTGTTCACGCTCTT
>JBBSAF010000296.1:0-3693 GCA_038252525.1 Tepidisphaerales bacterium | reverse complement strand
CCGGGGTTCCACTCGAACTCAAGTTCTTGTGAATAAGGCACTTGCATGTCACGGCAGGCGACCTGTACGAACTGTCCCGGCCCGGTCGGCGGGAAGGCATCGAGACGCAACACCAGTCGGTAGTGGTCACGGCAAAGGGGTCCATTGGATGCGACGGTGGCGGTGAATTGATCCCGGTGCAGCACGGTCATGGCTGGGAATTGTAGCGACCGCCGGGCGAATGAAAACCAGCGCGTGGGGCTGAGCCGGGGGATGTGCGTTCAGCGCAAAAAAAGACTTCCGGAGGGGTGGCTCCAATCCACCTCCGGAAGTGCGCCACGGCTAAGAAGCCGCAAAACCGCGAAATACTGTGTACGCCGAAAAATCCGACGCGACGGTCGAAAATATACCGCTGACGGGGATTCGTGTCAACCAATTCCATGGAGGGGAATGCAAATTAATTTACGAATATAACTTGTTACACAGAATACACTTACAAGTTTTTTTAATTGGCCCAAAAGTTGCTTATCCGGCGGTCGCGACGGAGCGCCGGGGTTGCCCCAAAGTCGCCGGTTTCGCTATTCTCACGGCGACCTTCACCGGGTAAAGCCAAGCGTGTCTTGCACTTGCGTCGCCATCGCCGTCATCGTCCGAAACAGCCGGGTGTTGATCTGTCAACGCCGGGCCGACTCGACGTTTCCGTTGCACTGGGAGTTCCCCGGCGGCAAGTGCGAACCCGGCGAGACGCCGGAGCAGGCCGTGGCGCGGGAGGCCCGCGAGGAACTCGGCGTGACCCTCCGCGTGCAGCGCGCGTTGGGGACGTTGGAGCACGCCTATCCGACCGGCGCCTTCCGACTTTATCCTTTTGTGTGCGAGCTGCTCGGTGACGCCGAGCCGAGGGCGCTGGCGGCGCTGGAATTGAGATGGGTGTCGGCGCCGGAGTTGCGGGGCTATCGCTTTCCCCCGGCCAACGGGAGTCTGTTGAATGAAGTGAGGCGGGTGTTGGAGGAAGGGATGGGCGCGGAGTGAAGCAGGGCGCGGAAGGAAGGACACGCAAGGAAGGTAGGCGGAAGGATGGGGGGCGTCAGACGCCGGCCACGCGCAAAAGTTCCTGTTCGGCCTCGCGGGTCCATTGGCCGGCGCGGAGTCGGGCGGCGACGGTGGGGAAGATCGCGGGGAGCTGCGACAGGGGGATCAGCCCGAGGTCGTGGAGCATGGGGTAGACGATGATCTTGCCGGCGAGGGTGCGGTTTTCGACGGCGGCGATGCCGTCGATGGCGCCCTTCATGCCGCTGATGGCATCGACGCTGGCGTTGGTGTCGAGCCGCCCGGACGTGACCTTTTCCAGGACGAGCTTCATGTCGCGCAGGTCGCTGCCGCTGGTCCCGAACAGGAAACAGCGCTTGGCGATGAGTTGATCCAAGTCCACCGGCTGCTTGGTCGGGGCGGGAATGCCGGCGAAGATATTCACGATCGCGCCGGGCGCGGCATCCTTCACCGCCTGGGCGACCAAGGCGCCCACGGGCGCCATCAGGGCGATGTAACTGAACGGGCCGGCGACTTTGGTCTTGGCGGTGTTGACCATTTTCAGGTCCACGCCGTTGGCGGTGGCGACGGGGCGGGCCTTGGATTCGATGCTCGCCAGCCGGGCGTCGTCCATGTCGGTGCCGACGACGCCCAGACGGTCGATGCCGCTGCTCACGGCGCGGAGAACGTGCATTTGGCCCATGGGTCCGCCGGCGCCGATGATGACGACCGAATCGCCGGGGCGCATCTCGCCGGTGCCGGGGATCATGGCGTAGGAGTCCCCGGGATTCGAGCCGGTCGTGCCGATCCAGCGGGTCAGCCCGTAGTGCATTCGCCCGACGCCGATGTTGGCCGGCCGGCCGATGCTTCGCCCGCCGAGGATCAGGTTCATGATGCCGCGGGTGGCGAGCTTGTCGTTGAGGATTTCGATGACGCCAGGGTCGGCGCCGAAATAGAGGATGTCGTCGAAGGTCTCCTCCGGCAGCGTCTTGATGTCGGCGCCGAAGCTGGCGGCGGTGGGAACGCCGTCGAGGGCCGTGCGCCACGCATCGGGGGCGACGACCTTCACCACGGCGGGAAGGTGGTCGCCGAGCAGGTCGGCCAACGGGACGGGCGCCACGTTGGCATCGGCGACGAGCAGCAACTTTCCGCCGGGCTTGATGGCCTGGCGTTCGGCGGTGACATAGGAGTCCTCGACGCAGGCCCAGGGTTCGACCAGGGCGATGGCGGAGGCGGCGAGATTTTCGGGGACGGGGATCAAAAGGCGCTCGCCGTGGGAATCGACGCCGATGCGTTCGTCGAACAGGACGTATTCCTGGAGGGCGCCCTCGAAGTTGTAGCCGAAGGCGGCGTTGGACCCGGCGGTGGGCAGGTCACGGTAGTCGCTTTGCACCAGGCAGCGCTCGCCGACGCGGTGTTGGGCGACCTTGGCCCCGACGGCGACGATGCGACAGGTGACCTCATGGCCGGGGACGGTGGGTTTGGCGCCGGGGACGTAGTGCGGCATCTCCCGCAGGATCGCGGGATCGACGCCGCGAACGATGTCGCTCTTGCGCGCGTGCTGGTCGAATTGCTTGAGGAGTTTCAGGTCGGAAAAGCAGAGGCCCACGCATTCGATCTTGGCCAGCACCTGGTGCTCGCCGGGGGTGAAGACGGCCTTGGCGTCGTTGAGGCGGAGTTGGCCGGGGCCGGTGAGCTGGACGGCGGATTGGGTTTTGGGGATGGCGCTGTTCATGGGGATGCCTTTCATGAAGATCATCAGGAGAGCATGACCTGGCCGCCGGTGACGGGAATGGCCTGCCCGGTTTCGTAGGTTTGTTCGATGAGATAATAAATCGCCTTCATGACATCGGGGGTGGTGCAGCCGCGATTCATGGGGGCCTTGGATTCGTAGAACCGTCGGACGTCGGCGACGCTTTGGGCGCCGGGGACCTTGCCGCTCCGCAGATATTGCGCGAACAGCCCGTTGGTCGGATCGGACCAGAGCGGACCGTCGAAGAAATTGCCGGGGCAAACGGCGTTGACCTTGATGCCGTCGGTGACGAGCTCGAGGGCGAAGGATTGGGTCAGCCCGATGCCGCCGAACTTCCCTCCGGCGTAAGCGCCGTTGCGGTTGGAGCCTTGCAGGCCGCTCTTGGAGTTGATCTGGATGATGTCCGACCAGTGATCGGGCTTGGCCATTCGCTGAATGGCGAGGATCGGGGCGGCGGCCTTCACGCAGACGAAATAGCCGGTGTAATTGACGGCGGTGACGAAATCGAAGTCCTTCTTGGGCTGGGTCTTGACGCTTTCGGCCTTGAGGACGCCGGCGTTGGAGATGAGCACGTCGAATCCGCCGAACTCTCGCACGACACGATGCAGGGCGTCGGCGACGGAGGATTCGCGGGTGACATCCATGGCCAAGGCGATGGCGCGAGGCTTGCCGAGTGCGGCGTTGAGGGTTTTGACGGCCGATTCGGTCCCCGCGAGATTGATGTCGCCGAGGGCGACGGCGGCGCCCTGTTTGGCGAGGTCGGTGGACATTTCGAGGCCAAAGCCCTGGGCGGCGCCGGTGACGACGGCGATCTTGCCGACGACGCGCCCCCTGCGGGCGGCGGCGGCGACTTGTTTGCGGTAGCTTTCGACTTCCCAATCCTCGATGAACCTTCGCATGGAGTCGTCCATGCGCCGTACGCCGCCGAGGCGGTG